>JAIDPH010000313.1 GCA_029062885.1 Lachnospiraceae bacterium | reverse complement strand
TGCATATATGGAAAAGAATAATAAACGCGGTATCGTGCTTGCCGGCCGTCCTTATCATATCGACCCGGAGATCAATCATGGTATCCCTGAACTGATTAATTCCTATAATATAGCAGTATTGACGGAAGATTCGGTTTCCCACCTTGCGCTTCCCGAAAGACCGCTTATCGTATCAGACCAGTGGATGTATCACTCCAGATTATATGCTGCCGCAAGCTTTGTGAAAACAAGAGAGGATTTGGACTTAATTCAGCTTAATTCCTTTGGCTGCGGTCTGGACGCTGTTACAACTGATCAGGTTAATGATATTTTGTCAGGCTCAGATAAAATTTACACCTGCCTAAAGATTGACGAGGTCAATAATCTGGGCGCCGCCAGAATCCGTATCCGCTCTCTTCTCTCCGCAATCAAAGTCAGAGAACAGAAGCAAAAAATGAGAAAAATCAATTCCAGCGCTTTTGAAAGAGTTGTCTTTACGGAAGAAATGCGAAAAGATTATACGATTCTCTGCCCGCAGATGTCTCCAATCCACTTCGATATACTGCAGCCTGCATTCAGTGCATGCGGCTACAATTTTGAGGTTCTTGGCAACGACAACCGGCGTGCAGTCGATGTAGGACTGAAATATGTAAATAATGACGCATGTTATCCTTCTCTCATGGTGGTAGGTCAGATTATGGAAGCACTGCTTTCCGGCAAATATGATATAGATAAAACGGCCGTTATTATAACACAGACCGGCGGTGGCTGCCGTGCCACCAACTATATTGGTTTTATCAGAAGAGCCTTAGCGAAAGCGGGTATGCAGCAAGTTCCCGTCATCTCGTTAAGCCTCGCAGGACTCGAAAGCAATCCGGGCTTCCATCTGAACGCGGATATGTTAATGCGCGCTGCTTACGGCGCCGTTTTCGGCGATATCTTTATGCGCTGTGTCTATCGGATGCGCCCTTACGAAAAAGAACCGGGTTCTGTTGAAGCTATTCATCAGAAATGGCTTGAAAAATGCCGTGAATTTGTATCAAGAAAACATATGAATTATTTTACCTTCTGTAAGATGTGCCGCCAAATGATTAAGGATTTTGATGAAATACCAATCACTGATGAGAAAAAGCCTCGTGTCGGTATTGTAGGGGAAATACTTGTAAAATATGCTCCCGCAGCCAATAATTATCTGGTTGAACTTCTTGAGTCTGAAGGAGCTGAAGCTGTCGTTCCTGATTTACTGGATTTTATGCTCTATTGTTTCTACAATCAGATTTACAAAGCCGAGAACTTAGGTACATCCAAGAAAGCTTCCGTATTATGCAGTCTTGGTATATGGGCTGTAGAAAAGCTTCGCGGAAGCGCTTCTAAAGCCTTTAGAAATAGCAGGCATTTTGAACCGCCAGTAAGCATTTACAGTCTGGTAGATTATGCCAAACCCATTGTAAATATCGGTAATCAGACTGGCGAAGGCTGGTTTCTGACCGGTGAAATGGTCGAACTGATTCACAGCGGCGTCAACAATATAGTCTGCGCACAGCCGTTTGCGTGCCTGCCGAATCATGTTGTAGGAAAAGGAGTAATTAAAGAATTAAGGAAGCAATATCCGCTTTCCAATATTGTAGCTATTGACTATGACCCCGGAGCAAGTGAGGTCAATCAGTTGAACAGAATTAAACTGATGCTGTCCACAGCACAGAAGAATTTAAAAAAAGCAGAGTAGCCTTTAGGCTACATCTGCTTTCTTACTATTCTGTATTCATCATCTAACTGATAGAATGAACATTCAAAACTTCCACCGCTTAAGAAACGGCTCATATCATCTTCGTCCAAATCTACCATGCAGACATAACATTCATAATCTTCATCATAAACATAATTACTGCATGT
Source organism: Lachnospiraceae bacterium (assembly GCA_029062885.1). GTDB lineage: Bacteria > Bacillota > Clostridia > Lachnospirales > Lachnospiraceae > UBA3282. The sequence continues at coordinate 18,584 of JAIDPH010000313.1, read as the reverse complement.
ATCACAATTACTGCTCATTTTAATAACTATGCTCCATCAATAAAAAGATTTGTCCAATTTACGGTTGATAAATTTTATTTTTACATCGTCTTCCTCAAGCAATTGCTGTATAGCATCATCTGCAGCATCCTTCTGCAACTGATTTACGCAGAATATACAGGTGCCGAATTTATCACTGGAGAAAAGTTTAGGCTTTTCCCATTTCACATAATATGAAACCCTGCTTTTTAGCAAAAGCTTCTCGATGTTCTTTTTGGTCTCCATGTCAGAAACCTGACACCATTCCATTTCATTGTGTACCTTTACTTTTTGATATGCTGTTTCCATTTTTTTACCTCATAAAAATTTCTGTCTAAAATTTTAGCTTTATTAATTATATATCTTTTTACTTAAATGTGCAAGCTTGCAGAATATCATATTTTATGTTATTGTTAAAAAAGCTTAAACTGTATCAGAACGGAGAATTAACATGCCTATCAGAATTCAGGATTCACTTCCCGCAAGGGCAACCTTAGAGGGCGAAAATATTTTTGTAATGACAGAACATCGGGCAATCCATCAGGATATCCGTCCGTTAAATGTACTTATCTTAAATCTTATGCCGACCAAAATTATCACTGAAACTCAGCTTCTTCGTAAGCTTTCCAATACCCCGTTACAGGTATCGGTTGAATTCCTGCAGACAGCAAGCTATATTCCGCAGCACACCGATTCTAATCATTTGGAATCCTTCTATACAACTTTTGACAAGATACAAGACCGCAAATTCGACGGTATGATTATAACCGGCGCACCGCTTGATTATGTCAGGTTCGAGGATGTCACTTATTGGAAAGAATTATGCACCATCATGGACTGGGGCAAAACACATGTGCATTGTACCCTGCACCTATGCTGGGGCGCTTTTGCAGGTCTGTATCATTTCTACGGACTCGATCGCTATGACATGAGCGAAAAATTATCCGGCGTTTATGCTCACAAAGTACTAAAAAAGACCTCTCCTCTCTTCCGTGGCTTTGATGATATCTTCTATGCACCGCAGTCACGTGCCATGGGAATTGCTGAAGAGAAAATAACATCCGTTCCCGAATTGGAACTTATGGCAAAATCAGACGAAGCAGGGGTAACCATTGTTAAAACTACCGACAGCCGCCATTTTTTCATTACCTGTCATCCGGAGTATGATTCCGATACTCTTGCTAAAGAATACTACAGGGATTTGGAAAAAGGCTTAAATCCTAAAATTCCTGTTAATTATTTTCCTGACGATGACCCGGCTAAGGCACCGATTGTAAACTGGCGTTCTACCGGACAGCTTCTTTATTCAAATTGGCTCAATTATTACGTATACCAGACTACTCCGTATGATGTGAAGGAAATAGAATAACATATGTTTTACTAATTCACTCCAAAAAACAAATCTACTCCATTTGCTATTCCTTCAGCAATTTTTTGCTGGTATTCTTCTGTTGCCATCATCAAATCTTCTGTCGGATTAGTCATATACCCCATTTCAACTATGGTAACTGGCACCTGACACCAATTAATCCCACTCATTGTGTCAGTCTCCCATACATTTCTTTTTTTACACTCTGTTGATTCAACCAGTTCATTAAGCACATCATCTGATAATTCTCTGCTTTGTTCATATAATGCGGCATTATAAGGATTTTTGGGAGTCTGACAGATTGTCATTGCTCCATTTACTTTAGTGTTTTCGCTGCCATTGGCATGAATTCTGATAAAAGCATCTGCACCTGCCGCATTTGCAATTTCAGCACGTTCAGCATTACTAATGTCAACGTCATTCGTAGTTCTGATCATTAGAACCTCATATCCACGATTTTCTAATTCCTCTTGTAACTTTAACGCCACTGCTAGCGTCAACTCATATTCTGCAAGTCCGGAACTTTTTCCGGCTGTTCCGCTTGCAACCTTTGCCTTTTTTTCAGCTGCGCCCGGTCCAATAGGTTCTTTTTCACTGTTTCCATGCATTTGATGGCCGGCATCAATTACAACCAAAAAATCTTTTTCTTCAATATTTCTTTCAATAACTGCTGTTGTTGTTTGCTCCGGAATTCTAATATTACCATCAATCAATGTTAATAACAATGCAGTAATCATTCCATAGAAACAAATTCCTTGATTATACATTACCTATACCCCAACTTTCTTTATAAATACTCTCTCATAAAATCGTCTTCAGAAATTATCCTTACGCCTAGTTCCTTTGCTTTCTTATTCTTAGAAGAATTAGATGTTACATCATTATTAATCAGACAGGTCGTCTTGGATGTAACACTGCCTGTTACTTTTCCGCCCCTTTCTTCGATAATGTCTTTGAGCTCGTTCCGATTTCCATAATGCATAAGGCTTCCCGTAATCACGAAGGTAAGGCCGGTAAGCGTCTGCTCCGCTTCATTAACGTTTTCTATAACAACAGTTATTTCATTTAATAAATGTTCCAATTGTTCCGTATTTTCAGCATTCTTAAAATATTCATAAAAAGCTCCTGCAAGTACTTCTCCAATGCCTTCAATCTCGCTTAATTCTTCTATCTGCGCTTCTTTCATTGCCTGCAGATTATTTTTATAAAACCTGCATATCATTTTTGCATTGGCAAGACCGATACCGGCGATACCAAGACCATATATAACTTTGTACAGCGATGTTGTTCTTGCTTCTTCAATGCTGTTTATGAGATTCTTAAATGATTTTTCACCAAAACCTTCCATCTTGGTAATTTCATCCTCATAACGTGACAGCTTAAAAATGTCCGCGTATTCATGGATAAAACCTTTCCCTATGAATTTCTCCAATGTAGCTTCCGAAAGACCGTCTATATTCATGGCGTCTCTGCTTACAAATAATGTAAATGACTTGAGTTTCTTCGCATCACACGACGGATTGACACAATACAGCGACTGCACGTCATTTATCTGCCTGATTTCCGTAGGCTGTCCACATACCGGACATTTATCAGGAATCTCAACAGAGTTGCTCCCTGTCAGATTTGCAGCTATCTGAGGAATAATCATATTGGCTTTATATACGGTAATGCGGTCTCCTATACCAAGTTTCAGTCCACGCATAATGCTTATATTGTGTACGGAAGCTCTGCTTACTGTCGTACCCTCTAACTCTACCGGTTCAAAAACAGCTATCGGATTTATGAGTCCTGTACGGCTGGCACTCCATTCAATCTCTTTCAAGGTAGTCTCCTTAAGTTCATCCGCCCATTTAAAAGCAATTGAATCTCTCGGAAATTTCGCTGTCATTCCAAGCGATAGCCCATAAGCAATATCCTCATACAAAAGCACAAGTCCATCTGAGGGTATATCGTAATGCTCTATCTTCTTCTCAAAATATTCTATTTCTTCCAAAATATTGTCTGGCGTTACTTTTTTATATTCTACTACATCAAAACCCTGCTCTTTAAGAAAACTAAACTGCTTTTCTCTGGAATTATTAAAATCCACTCCGTCAGCTTTTACAAGATTAAACGCATAAAACATAACGTTTCTATTCGCTGTCACCTCATTATTAAGCTGGCGTACGGAACCGCTGCACAAGTTTCTCGGATTCTTATATTTTGCATCTGCATCTTCAATCTGGCTGTTTATCTTTTCAAAATCAGAGTATGAAATGACCGCTTCCCCTCTTAAGATTAATTCCCCCTTAAACGGTATGATAAGCGGAATGTTTTTAAAAACTTTAGCGTTATTCGTAATAACCTCACCAATTTCACCGTTTCCCCGTGTAACAGCCTTTGCAAGTTTTCCTGCAAAAAATGTCAAAACGATGGTAAGCCCGTCGAGTTTCCATGAAAGCAGTGCTTCGTTACCATTCATCCAATCGCGAAGTTCTTCTCTGTTTTTCGTCTTCCCCAATGACAACATCGGCTTTTCATGCCTCTCTTTAGGCAATTCATCGATTGCTTCATACCCTACATGTTGTGTCGGACTATTCGATAAAGTAACACCCGTCTCTTCTTCCAATGCCGTCAACTCATCATAGAGCCGGTCATACTCATAATTGCTCATAATTTCCATATCTTGTGCATAATATGCTTTTGAAGCACTATTTAATGTAGAAATTAATTCCTTCATTCGATTCATTGTTTCATTCTGCATTTGTAACACCCGTTACCTTTCCGCAATTAGATATCACATTTTGAATATTTTCCTACCACAATATATGGTTTCCCGACATTTTATGACCTCAGAGCACACGCTTTATATAGTTCATCCTTTTCTTCGTCAGTCAGTTCGCGAAATTCTCCCGGTTTTAGCTCTGCAAGTTTAACCGTCATAACGCGTGTTCTTTTTATTTTCTTTACTTCAAAACCGACAGCACGACACATTCTTCGTATCTGTCTATTTACTCCCTGAGTCAGAACCATCTGCATTGTCTGCGCGCCAATACGTGTAATCTCACAAGCTCTAGTCTTTAGTTCCAATTCCTTTAGCCAGACGCCATTTCTCATATGTTCAATGGCATCATCCGTCAACGGCTTGTTAACCTTTACCAGATACTCTTTCTCATGCCGGTTGCCTCCACGCATCATTGCATCAATCAAATCTCCGTCATTTGTCATTAAGAGAAGACCTTCTGAATCCTTATCAAGCCGACCAGCATAAGTAAGCCTGATTGGATATTTCAGGTTATCCTGAATCTTCACCTTAGCATGCCTGTCGCGCTGTGTGCAAACTACTCCCACTGGTTTATAATACGCCAGAACTACATTTCTATCACGCTCTATTACAGTTTTTCCATTCACTTTTACTTCGTCTTCATCTGTTACTTTCATACCGGGCAGCGCCACAGTACCATTTACGGTTACGGTGCCACGCTCTATCAGGGTATCGGCATCCCTTCTGGAACATATACCGCACTGTGCAAGATATTTGTTTATTCTGACTGCAGTCTTTTCATTCACCATCTTTTACTACTCCATGCTCCATCAGAAAATCTTTCCATACCGAATAGCTGTTTGCATACAGATGCACTCCGTCAAATGTCAAGTCCGCCCTAAGAAATCCCCCTTCGTCTACAAACAACGGATTACAATCTAAATAAAAGATATTTATTCCATCTGCTAAATTTGCAACCGCAACATTTTTATCGTTTACATTGATATTATTAAATTCTGTAGAATAATTATTTTTTTCCTGACTGACATGCAGATTAGCCATGACAAAAATCACCGCCTGAGGCTGCCACTCCCTTATCTGTTCCAACACTTCCTTATACTTCTCATAAAAACGTTCGGTATTCCCATATCCCAATTCATTAAGTCCAAGCATTATATATATCTTTCCATATTCCTTCTGCTGAAGAACTTCGCTTAAATTGACCTTCTCTCCTGTTTTGGGATTCTTTATACCTTTGTCACTTAAGAGCTTAAATATCATCATACCGCTCTCACAATAAAAATCCGCATTAATCTTCGCATAATCCGCAATACCCAGAGTTCTGGAATCTCCGATAAATACCGCATCTTCAAAATAGTCTTCCTCGACTTTCGTATAATCATACTCTGTTGTAAATGCAATTTTTCCCGCATCGGAATAATAGATAGAATCTGTTTCCACCGGTGTATAAGTCTCAAAAAGCGTCCGACCTACCTTCACAGTATTTTCTTCTTCGGCATCAATGTCTTCCACATCAGTACCTTCTGCGGTATTATTTTGATTTGCATTGATTTTGGCAATACTTGCATTTGCCATCTGTTCTGCATCAACAATCATACTTTCAATCACAGTACTGCCATCACTGTTTCCGGATACACTTTGATTAGCAGGCGGTATTTCAATCAGTTTACCTGTTGAAGTACCATCAACTATACCATGCATTTCTTCTTCCATAATAATTGCAAAAAGCGGACTGGATAAAATTGCGGATTTCTTCGGTCCTCCATTATCACGATATATCATAAGTCCAATGCTGCCTGCCGTCATAAAAAGCCATGTTATAATCAATGCAGATAAATATGGACAATTCTGCATAATTTTCTTCCACTTCTTCATTAAAAATGTCACTCCCAGTAAAGCTGTTAAAATCTAAAATACAAAAACGGATTGTTGCTGCCTATCATAATTTCATAGACAGAAAACCAGAATATCACCACAACCACAAGTAATCCATACCACTTACTTTTATGTTTGTGATACAGTTCCATCGTATAAGGAATCGAAAACAGTATACAAATAATAAATAACACCCCGTATTCTTTTAGATACCTTATCACCTGTTCGCTTCCTACGATCACATCACCAATATGTATACCAATCATATTCTGTAAATACAACTGCAACTGCCTTACATCACTTATTGCAAATATCATCCATGTCACCGGAATCAGCAGTATTACATATATGTGGCCAATAAACTTCCTTTGCTCCATCCATTTTCCTATACCGCTCTTTTCTATAGATAATATCAGGAAGAATGTAAGTCCCCACAGTGCAAAATTAAAATCAGCGCCATGCCAGATTCCTGTTAGCGTCCAGACTATGAGCAGGTTAAAAACTGTCCTAAATATACCTTTTCGGTTACCACCAAGTGGAATATATAAGTATTCCTTAAACCATCTGCCTAAGGTTATATGCCATTTTCGCCAGAATCCCGAAATAGATTTAGCGGCATATGGATTGTCAAAATTATCAGGGAACCTGAAACCAAATATCTCTCCAAGCCCTTTTGCCATCAAAGAATATCCCCAGAAATCAAAATATATCTGGAACGAATAGGCAAAAGCGCCCAGCCATGCGGCAGGGGCAGATAAATTTCCTGCACCGGCAGTCATAATTGTAGTAAAGAGCGTTCCTATCTGGTTCGCCAGCAACACTTTAAATCCAAGCCCGATACTGAAAAGCTTCAATCCATCCTCTATATCCTTATATGTACTTTTCCTCCACTTTAGTTCACCTTCAACTTCTTCATATTTTACAATCGGTCCCGCAACCAGCTGCGGAAACATACTGACATAAGCCGCAAATTCAATAAGTGATGTATTTCCCTTAATTTTACCCCTGTAGCAATCAAACAAAAATGATGCGATCTGAAAGGTATAAAAGCTGATACCAAGCGGAAGCCCAAGGGATAGAATCGGTATAATATTACCTGAAAACAGTTTATTTATGTTCTCTGCGGCAAAATCCCAGTATTTAAAAACAAAAAGAATCCCAAAATTAAAAAATAACGCTAACGCAAGTATGCATTTTGCATACTTTTTATAATCCTTATAATTCCCGCCGCCTGCATTTTTTGTATTTTTTCTGTTTTTACGGTTCTTCCTGATCTTTCTGTTCTGAGATAATATCAGCATGCCCGCTATGTAATTTACAACAATAGAAAAAATAAGCAGAAGAACATAATAGGGTTCTCCTACTCCATAAAAGAATAAACTACCCGAAAGCAACACAAAATTGCGGTATTTTCCGGGAACTAACAGGTATATCAACATGAAAACCGGCAAAAACCGGAATAAAAACTCTATACTGGAAAATAACATATCTATCTATAAGCTCCCTAAAAAAATGACTCTAGATATAGTATATTCCAGACAGAATTAATTTACAAGCACAACAAAATATTATTTTCGCAATCCCTTAGGATAATGATTTTTCATCTGACCATTTCCCGCTTTACCGAATCCGACAGAATATCCGCTTGTTATCAGGAGTACCCAGCCTTTAAGTTCTAAGTCGCATGGAAATACATCTCCATGCAGATAACTCTCCGTCTCATTTTCATTCATTTCATAGTATTGGGCAACGTCATCCTTAGATAAATATAAAGCAAGTGCATGTGAAGGTTCAAATCTGCTCTTTTTTATCGTGCCAAGATGCAGCCCCGGTCTGACTACTTTAAGTCCTTTTACAGATATTATTTGCTCAGGCATAAGGTAAATCTGCTCTCCAAATGAAATAAATACGCCCCTTTTCATTAATTTTTCTTCGACAGTCATGAACAAACCCAGCTCCTCCTTAAGGAAACTCTTACATAGTCTGATGTCATCCATGTCTGCCTTTTCGTTTTTGTTTTCCTTTTTCTTTCTCGTTTCATTTTTAGGGTTCGTTTCCGCCGGTTTAATCGGTACGGTATTCTCATACCGCTCTCCCGCTTTTTTCAATCTGGCAATAAAATGTCCCTCACCGTCAATCTTATGTGGCCATAGTCGTATTGTATGCTCGATATCCGGGACCGAATTTTCTATCCATGCCTCAATATGTATCCTTTCCCTATGTCCGAAAAAGTCTTCCAGCTGTGTTTTTTCTATGGCGAATTCCTCATGTTCTTTTAAAAAACCGTTAATCATTCCTTCATTTTCTTCAACAGAAAACGTGCATGTAGAATAGACCAGCACACCTCCTGGTTTTAGCATGAAAGCAGCATTTTCTAAAATCATTTTCTGCCTGTCTGCACACATTTTTACGTTCTCAGGACTCCATTCATTTATGGCAGTCTCATCCTTACGGAACATTCCTTCGCCTGAACATGGAGCGTCTACAAGAATCCTGTCAAAATATGAAGGAAAGAACTCTGAGAGTCTTTCAGGTGTTTCGTTACAGACCACCGCATTAGATATGCCCATTCTTTCAATATTCTGAGACAGTATTTTTGCCCTGCCCGGAATAATTTCATTGGAAATAAGCAGCCCTTCTCCCATCATTTTTCCTGCTATATGAGTGCTTTTCCCTCCGGGGGCGGCACACAGATCCAGTATGCGCTCCCCGGGTTTTGGCGCAAGCACTTCCACCACCGCCATAGCGCTCGGCTCCTGAATATAATAGGCTCCTGCCTCATGAAATGCATGTTTCCCGGGTTGCGCGCTCTGCTTGTAATAAAAACCCTCATCAGTCCATGGAACCGGTTCAAGTTTAAATGGCATTTGACTTAAAAAAAGGTCTTTGCTCTTATTTGCAGCTTTTAATGGGTTGTAACGCAGGCCGTACAGCCGCTCCTTTTCATAGGACGCCAGAAAATCCTGATATTCATCCTGCAATAATTTCCGCATACGGTCTGTAAAGTCATGTGGCAGAATCACTCTGTAATCATTTCCTACTTTTTCTGTATTATCGGTATTTTTCACTATATAATTATCCATAATCTTCATACTTTCTGACAATTACAATTTAGATATATATTATCATAAGTATTTATCTGTCTCAATGCATTTTTTATAAGTGCTTCCCCAGTGTGCTTCTTTCACCGTATTTATTATAAGAATCCAGCAGATATGACGTATTTACCTGTATCTCGTATACTTCCTCTTTAGTTATGGCTCTTGTCCCCTTCATATCCTGCTTTTTTCGATTCTGACTGCTTCTACTGTCTGTTTTTTGCCCCATTCCTTTCATAAGGTTTTGCACGAATTTACGAAGTCCGCCTATATATTTACGAATAATCAGTTTCCGCTTATTTTCCTGCATCGCCTGCATTTCACCGGCATTTATCGTATTGATAACAGTCGTCGTTATAATATTATCTGCCTTTTTGATATCACCTGATATTTTAACTGAATCGGACTTCACGTTTTGACTATCCTTCTGATTTCCCTTTGCCATACTGCTTTGACCGCCTGTTCCGATTCCCAAGCCTAAGTCATTTATATAGCCATCAGGAAAAGACGGCTGTGCAGTCTGCACACCCGTCTGTGATATACTTTCTCCCTTATCGCTTCCTGCTCCTGCACCTCCGCCGTCCAGATATACTCCGCCAAGAAGCTTCCTCTTTTTTACTGTTTCATGATTATGAAAGGCACTGTTACTCCATTGAATCACATGATACTGAACAGGCTCTTCCGAATGTATATGGCGCATTTTTTATCCTCATGAAAAGAAATTGAAAAAACTGCCGCTTGAGCCAAAATTTCTAAGTAAACTACTATAAGAATTATTCACCAGACTGTTTAAGCTGGAAACTGCGCTGGACTGCACATAGGATGCCGTAGTACCTGCTTTTGCCGCAAAAGAAGAACTGCTTCCCCATGCTGTCTGCAGTTGCTCAAGGCTTGCTCCCTTCAGCGCCTTTTCATCTACTTCAAGCGTACCGTCTGAACGTTTGGTAACTCCTGTCGCCTGTAATGCATTGCGATGCATAGTCGCATATGAGTTTAATTGATTTAAATAACTACTGTCAACTCTGCTGGTTCCGTTTCTCAGATTTTGTACCATATTGTTGTACTGGTTTACAAATTCCTTGACCTGCTTTGTTATTTCCGTCGTATCTCCGCTTTCTTTCGCTTTGGCAAATAATGAATTGTCTCCCGAGTTTGTCAGTTTGGAAGCGGCATACTGCACTTCCCCTGCATTGTTCTTCATGTTCTGATAAGTAGTCATCGTACTGTTTGACTTACTTGCAGTCGGCGTATTTACCAGATATCTGCTTGCACTGGTTTTGTTTGATTTGCCAAACGCACGTCTTCTGCTGCTTGAAGTTTTATTGGCATTCATCAATGCACTCATATAATTTCGTGAAATTCTCATATCCATCCTCCATTCTTACTTAGTCTTCGATATACACTAAGAACATTTACAATAGTTATATCGAGAGTTATTCCGTAAAATAAAGAGGTTTGTAACCAAGCGTCACGTTTCTGTCATGAATAGCCTAAAACCTTACATTACATAGCTGTCTGCATTAATCAATTTAGTATCCTTAAGCTGCTTAATTCCACCTAATATGCCATTTGCATCCCCCAGCAAACCACCAAGTAAACCATTCAGTCCGCCTTCTTCTGAGTCATCCTCTTCATCATCATTCGCTTTACCAATTATAGCAACATTAGTGGACACTGCCGCTATCGCGCTTTCCTGCTCTTCGCTGCAGATAACCTTTGCACAATTCAAAATCTCAAGTTTTTCCAATATCATTTCCGAAGAAACATCACTTTCAATTTTAAGCATTGCTACATTACAGATTTTCACGCCATCCGGAGAATCATCTAACAACTTCCTATCAATCTTTGCCATTGGTAAATTGAGCATTTTTCGATTGTTTTTAATAATCTCAATATCATCAAACTCCACATTAATACTTCGGAAAGCTTCTTCCTGTTCCGCCCTAAGACTGACAGTTCCCTTTATTATCAGCTTCTCTATCTGATTGCAAAGTGCATTCAGGTCTGCTTCACTGTCAACTTCCACATCACCGTATATGAATATTAAGCTGCCTTCATTACGGACAAACTCTTCATTAAGAACGCTGTCGCCATACACAAGTTTCATACCATCAGGAACGACAATAAATTCTACACTCTCATCGAACAATGGAACACAGTCTTCTATTTTACATTCCGGCACAAGCAGTCTTTTTGTTTCAAAGTGAACACCTTTCCCGGCAAGTTTAGCAATATCAACACTTAAGTCCTTTATAATAACAATTCTTTTCACATAATATTTACCGCCTTCTTTTGCACGAAGCGGAAAGTATTTATCGATTGTGAATTCTTTATCCAGAATAACACAATCGTCCGGATATGATTCGGTCGAACCGTTTACACTCATTTTACCTATAAAACCCTCAAGACTCTTAGGATACCTTACATTACCGTTTACTATAATCCTATCATATTTTTTCAGAATTTCTTCCGTACCGGGATGTATGTTAAGAGAGCCGTTTACACACAATATAGTATGCTCTACAATACTGCTATTTCCGGTAATCTCATATGAGCCGTTTACTGTTTTTAAATAAATTTCCGTATCGTCTTCCACCTCTATTGTATCGTCACTGTTAATAATAACCGGAAGCCTGCTTAAAATGCTTTTGCTTTTCTCATTTACAATTAAAGCATCAGCATTAATCACTATATGCTCGTAATGACTGTAATCCTCTTCCTTCATCTTTCTTGTGTCGCATACATCACAGTTTAATAATAATTTCTTTTTTTCAGACATATAATCACCTTATTCCTTTCTATTTTAGTGCTTCTCTTAAATGTTTTCTGGCCAAAGAAAGTTTTGAGCGCACAGTTCCGGGCGGAATCTGAAACAATTCTCCAATCTGCTTAGAATTATAACCCAGCAGATATCGCATTGTGAATAACACACCTTCCATGTCCGGCAGCGAATTCAGCAAAAGCTCCCACTCAACAGTCATCATTTCTTCCTGCTCTTTTTGCACTTCAGGGAATCTTTCGACAACTGTTTCACGCTTTGTATGGCGTATCCGGTCTATATAAATATTTTTTACGGTCCGGTACAACCATGCTCTTTGCTGTTTTTCATCGAGTGTGGAGAGCAATTCTTCATTCAGCATTGCGCGCAAAAAAGCCTCCTGAACCAGTTCCTCCGCTGTACGCAGGTTTCCTGTCATTTTCTCACACCACACAACGAGCTCTTGATGATATTTTTCATACAATACTTCTATCATCTTGTTTATCCCTTTCTTTTGCCTTTCATTATATAAGACGTATGAAAAGAAGAAAGTGTTGAAAAAAATTATTTAATTAATTTTTAATATGTATCTTTCTTTTATAAATCAATTCGCCTCAATTCTCTCAAGGCGGTTTCCCAATCTGCTCAATATTTCATTCGTAATCGTATGAGAATCATCTGCGAGCTCGCTTGCGGCTATTTCCAATTGTCCGGATTTGCCTATCAGCACGACTTCATCTCCGGCTTTTGCATCATGCACTGTGGTAACATCTATAAAAAGCTGGTCCATGCAGATACGTCCTATTATTGGTACTTTTATACCACGAAGCAAAACATGACCTATACCTGACAGTTCCCGTGGAACACCGTCTGCGTAACCAATTGAAACGACCGCAACCTTAATCTCATTATGTGCGGTATATGAGAGCCCATACCCAAGAGCATCTCCCTCATACAATACCTTAATACACTCAACTCTTGACTTCAATGACAAAACCGGCTTAAGCGACGCCTCTGCTTCTATAGTATCAAGAGAATTGCTAAGCACACCGTAAAGCGCGATTCCGATTCTTGCATAATCAAATTGCAGCTCCGGATAATTCAGTACGCCATAGCTTCCCTGAATATGTGTTTTAAATTCCTTGATTCCTGACAGATGCAGATTATTTATAACGGAATTGAATTTTTTAACCTGTTTTAAAGTATATTCTTTATCTTCCTCAGAACTTCCGTCAGACACACACAAATGTGAAAATACACCCGTTATTTTTATATTGGACAACCGACAGACATAAAGAATGCTTTCCATATCTTCACTATTTATCCCCAAACGGTGCATTCCTGTATCTATTCCTACATGGGCATTAATCTGGTAACCGCAGTCATTCAGCATTTTGGCATAATCAAGGTCAACTATTGTCTGTGTCAGGCGGTATCTGTGCAGTTCTTCAAACTGATATGGGGAAGTATATCCCAAAATCAAAATCTGCCCTTTAATGCCCGCTTCTCTCAATTCAACAGCCTCATTAACAGTCGCTACGCAAAAGTCCCTGATTCCCATTTCCTGTAATGTGGTTCCGATAAGCACTGCTCCATGCCCATATGCATTAGCCTTAATTGCCGGCATGATTTCACATCCGTCTGAAAGAACCAACTGAAGCTGTTCGACATTGTGAGCCAGATTTTTCATATTTAACTCTATCCACGCTCTTCCTTTTTTATACATGTGAAAATTCTCCCTTGTAATAATAATTCAATTCCTAACGCCACTAAACACGAAGAAATACATACGGCTGCATAATGAATCAGACTGTTTTGTACAAGTATTTTTTCAAGATGAGCAGTTTTAGCAATACCGCGAACAGCAATAATCATCAACGGATGAATAATATATATCCGCATACCGATCATATGATATCTGACGTGTAGACCGTGATGCCGTCCGAAGGTATTCGACAAATGAATGTTTATCCCCAGAATAATTTGAAACAGAAAAAACATACACGGAATCAATGCAATATACATGCTGTCATGGCGCTGCATATCATATATGTGAAGTATCAGTCCCTCAACCACCATAAAGAATAGTGAAATCAAAAATCCTACAGCATTATCAATACGCTTTCTCCTTACCGTTTTTTCATCCCTGATAATGTGATTAATATATGCACCCATAACAAGAAAAACCGGAGTATAGAAAATTCCGTTTCTGGTATAAGAAAAGATATTAAACATCACATCATATACCACTCTTACAGCAGGTATTTCAACAGCAACTCCATAATAACTGTCTCCCGCAAGCCCTATAAAATACAATATCATGCTTATGGTCATAACAGTACCCGGCGTCAGCTTACGTCCTAGAGAAATGACAATTATCATACCAAGTACAGATGCAGGAAGATACCATAAATGATAGAAAGTACCATCAAATATAATCATACGTAAAATATCGCCTACTGCGGCATTCTTGAAATGTCCCGCATATATATTAACTGGCAGATACAGAATAATTGCCGCAGCATATAAATATATACTCTTTAATATAAAGTGAAACATGGGCCTTAGGTTTGCTGACTTATTAAACAGATACTGTGGCAGGCTGAAATATCCTGTAACCATAAGGAAAAACGGAACCGCACATCTTGCAATAATTCTTGTGAATATGAAATCTGCACTCGCATTTAAAGATGCAAATGGTGATGTGTGTATAGCCGCAACGAGCAAAGCGGATATAATTCTAAAAAAGTCCAATCCTTCAAGCCGTTTGTTATCACTCATTATATTAACGCCTCTTCAATCGCCGTACTGATAATCTGTTCAAAGGATATTCCCGCCGCCTTCATCATATTGGGATAACGGCTGTGTGTAGTGAAGCCGGGAATAGTATTTACTTCATTAAAAAAGATTTCACCCGAATCTGACAAAAACATATCAACCCGCGCAAATCCGCTGCAATCAAGCGCTCTGTATATAGTCTCGGCAATCTGCTTAATTCGCTCTGCGGTTTGACTGTCAACTCTTGCTGGAACATGGATTGCCGAAGTTTTCAAAGTATATTTTTCCGTATAATCAAAAAATCCTTCTGATAACTCAATTTCATCCACTTCGCCAATCGTCAGGCTTTCTTTTCCCAAAATGGCGCAGCCGACTTCAAAACCTGAGATGTACTCCTCCACTATTATTTCTTCATCATACTCAAATGCATGCTTTATGGCAGCCGGAAGTTCATTACTGTCAGCTGCTTTTGTAATCCCAAAAGATGAACCTGCTTTCATCGGTTTGACAAACAGCGGATAGCCAATTTGTTCTGCTTCCGTTATGACCGACTGTACATCCGCTCCCTTTTTAATAACAAGTGATTTTGGAACGGATATTCCGGCAGCTGCTGCAAGCCTGTGCGCCCTGTCTTTATCCATGCACAAAGCGGAAGCAAGTACACCGCAGCCTATTACGGGAATGTCAATCAGTTCAAACATCCCCTGAACAGTACCGTCTTCTCCGTTCCTGCCGTGCAGTATAGGAAAGACAGCGTCAATATGGATTTCTTCAGCTTTATCGTCTTTAATCAATAGCAAATTGTGTTCACTGCGGCTTAAATGTACTGTTACCGGAGTGCAGTCGTCAGTATTGCACCATGTGTCGTCAATAAGTTTTTCCGGACTGCCGTCAAACAGAAACCATTCTCCGCCACATGAAATCCCAATCAGTATGGGAGTGTACTTATGTCTGTCTATGTGTGTAATCACTGCGTATGCTGACTGAAGTGAAACGCTGTATTCAGGGGAGCAGCCACCGAAAATAAGTGCTATGTTTTTCATTTTAAAATTCCTCCTTTATTTCTATATGTTCGGGAAGTTTATATCCTATTTCACAACAATTCCTGTACAAGAATTTCTCACTTCCGGAAGCTTTATTGCTGTCTATTTTTGAATTATCATATTCTTGCACTACTGTTCTTTGTATTACATCAACTTCCTCATACACCTTATTACCTTTTCTGTAATACACCGGATTTTCGTTATAAACTTCAAAGGATGTCCATGTATCGCTGTCTGTCAGAATCTGTCCGCTGATATTCTCATCATCAAAGGAAATTAATATTTGAAATTCAGCGTCTGTATCATTTCTTACCTTTAAATCCAGCCAGCCTTCATATACCGTCGCATCAACCCCAAACGGTGCATCACTTGGCGGCTCCGGAAAGTCTTTGGTTTTGTGCCCGTGCCGTTCTACAATAGTAAGCGGCGTATGCAGAAAAAGCCAAAATAGCAGATTACTCATTTGGCACAGACCTCCGCCGGGTGCAGTTTTCAATTCTCCGTCTGTTACTACTAACCCATCCCTGTATGGAGTATGCCTGTCCGCATATCTGACAAGCTTCCAAAAGGAAAATGTTTCATGTGGTCTGATTAGTATATGATTGAGCGTTGCTGCTGCCAATTTCAGGTTATGAACCTTATTTTCCTGATACACCATTTCAAATCCTGTTTCTCTGTTATACATAGGACAGCTTGAAAAAAACAACTGATATGGCAGCAGTGTATCACTCTTCTTAGACGAGTAGTGATTACTGTCCAAATTCATGCCTAAATAAAAACAAAACAGCCGTTGCTTTTTTCTGATAGGAAGTAACCATGGAAATAACTGAGTTATACGTTTTCGATTCATAGAGAATTTTCCTTTCATAAAAAATCATATAAAAAACTCCTGTTTCGTAATATATTACCAAACAGAAGTTATTTAATCTTTAATATAAAGTTATTTGATTCTTAAGAAAATGCTAATTTTTTATGTATACAGTAAACTAACCGCGCAGTGCAGGCAGGGTTATTACAAATACTACAGTATTATTTTCACTGTAAGCGGTAATCGTTCCTTCATGCGCAGTTACAATCTCTTTTGCAATTGCAAGCCCAAGTCCTGAACCGCCTGTATTTGAGCTGCGTGCTTCACCCAGGCGATAGAACTTCTCAAATATTGTTGATAATTTCTGCTGTGGAATGGTATTACCCTTATTTTGAAAAGAAATAACAACTGTATTATCTTTTTCCTCGGCAGAAATAATAATTTCCGTATCGGAATAACTGTATGCAGATGCATTCTTCAGTACATTATTAAATACTCTCGCCAACTTATCAGGGTCTCCGTATATGGACAGATTTTCATCCACATTTAGCACTATCGTATTACCGTTGGCAGACAAAAGCGGCGAGAGTTCATCTGTAAGCTGCACAAGCATATAATATAAATCTATCGTTTCTTCCTCCAATATAATCTGCTGCAAATTATATTTGGTGATTTCAAAAAACTCGTTTATCATTTTTTCCAGACGGTATGCTTTTTCAAGAGTGATATGCACATAGTTTTGTCTCTTCTCTTCCGGCATATCCGGAATCTCCTCCAAAAGAGCAAGATGTCCGATTACTGATGTAAGAGGCGTGCGTATATCATGAGCCAGATACATTACCAGGTCGTTTTTGCGCTGCTCGGCTAATGCTGCTTCCATTGAACGCTGCTTTAATGCTAATCTGACATTATCCAGTTTCCGTTCCAGCGAAAGCAATTCTATAGGCAGATTAGTTTCCGTTTCATCACTTATCAGAGCATCTATTCCACGACCAATCAACACTAAATATTCCACATACCAGTTAATCGCAACACGAAACAATAATCCGAATACCATAATAACCACAATTCCCCAGATCAATGCTGCCCAATTGCGGAATACCTGGCGATATAAAGTAAGTGCGCTGTCATAATTCAATCTCAGATAACGCTGGAATAAATAAACTATGAAATCGGCTCCTCTTCCAAACCAAAATATCCTATACAAAGCAAAAACAATGACAAATGCCACCGCTATCATTATAAATATATGATAGAACATCTTCGTCTTAAGTTGTGTAAAACCGGCTTCGCTTTTTTCTTTTTTCAGATTTTTATCCTTCAATTTTATATCCCACTCCCCATATCGTTCTGATGTACTTCGGATTATCTACGGTATCATTCATTTTTTCACGTAAATGACGTACATGTACGGTAATCGTATTATTGCCCTTACTGTAATACTCGTCCTGCCATATACTGCGGAACAGTTCTTCCGCACTCACTACCTCGCCTTTATGCTCCAGTAATATACGAAGAATATCAAATTCGGTCGGCGTAAGCGTCAGTGGCTTTTCATTCAAAATACATTCATGTGTTTTTACATTCATTACCAGACCCGAATGAATGATTACAGAATCATCCATATCCGCCGCCTGTGAACCATTGTATCTTTTATATCTGCGCAGCTGCGCTTTTACCCTTGCAACCATCTCAAGCGGACGGAACGGCTTGGTAATATAATCATCGGCTCCTAACGATAATCCGTTGATTTTATCAATCTCATCATCTTTTGCAGTCAGCATGATAATGGGATATGTGTGTTTTTCTCTTATATGCTGACATATTTTAAGCCCGCCTATATCCGGAAGCATGATATCCAGAATCGCAAGGTCAATCTCGTTTGCATCTATGAATTCCAGCGCTTCTTTACCCGAATAGAATTTATGAACCGTATAATTTTCATTCTGCAGATAAACCGCAACCAAATCCGCAATTTCCTTTTCATCATCTACGACGACTATTTTATCCGACATAAATATTAGTCCTTTCATAAGTACTATTATTATTTTATCATACAGCGGTTAATTA
>JAIDPH010000312.1 GCA_029062885.1 Lachnospiraceae bacterium | reverse complement strand
ACATAAGAGTGAGCTGACCGGTGTTTTGAAAGGTCTTGGATTTGAAGAAAGTGAGTTTTCCAAATCGGTTGATACGCTCTCCGGCGGTCAGAAAACCAGAGTAGCGTTAGGAAAACTGTTATTACAAAAACCTGAGCTTATTATACTCGACGAGCCAACAAACCATCTGGATATGTCCTCTATCACATGGCTTGAAACTTATCTGCTTAACTACAAAGGAGCGGTGATAATTGTATCCCATGACCGTTACTTTCTCGACCGCATTGCCGGAAAAATAATTGAGCTTGATAACACAAAGGCTGCTGTATTTACCGGAAATTATTCCGCTTATGCCGCCAAAAAGGAAATGCTGCGTGCGGCGCAGTACAATGCTTATATGAACCAGCAGCGAGAAATCAAACATCAGGAAGAAGTCATAGAAAAATTAAGGTCATTTAATCGTGAAAAGTCAATCAAGCGTGCAGAAAGCCGTGAAAAAATGCTAAGTAAAATAGAGGTGCTCGAGAAGCCCGTAGAAGTACGGAGCGATATGCATCTTCATTTAGAGCCACGCTTATTTAGCGGAAATGATGTACTTCATGTAGAAAATTTATCTAAGTCTTTTGGTGAACTGACGCTGTTTAGACAGCTCTCCTTAGATATAAAACGAGGAGAACATGTAGCCATAATAGGCGACAATGGAACCGGAAAAACCACTATTTTGAAGATTATAAACGAACTGCTATCTCCGGACACCGGCTTAATACGTCTCGGCTCTAATGTTGAGATTGGATATTACGATCAGGAGCATCATGTCCTTCACCCTGAAAAAACTCTATTTGATGAAATTTCAGATGCTTATCCTGTCCTTACCAATACAGAAATACGCAATACTCTTGCTGCTTTTCTGTTCACCGGCGAGGATGTGTTCAAAAAAATAGAATCCCTTAGCGGTGGGGAACGCGGACGCGTTTCACTGGCAAAGCTCATGTTATCCGAATCTAACTTTCTGATTCTTGACGAGCCTACCAACCACTTGGATATTATGTCTAAGGAAATATTGGAGGACGCGATAAACGGCTATACAGGAACTGTGCTGTATGTCTCACATGACCGTTATTTTATAAATAAGACTGCAAGCCGCATACTGGAACTGAATCAAAAAACATTAACCGAATATCTGGGTAATTATGAATACTATCTTGAAAAAAAAGAGGAGCGTTTTGCCAAGCTGAATGATACGGCTTCATCCGACTCTTCTACTTCACAAAATTCTTCAGAAAATAAGCAGGACTGGAAGAAACAAAAGGAGGAACAGGCTGCCAGGCGGAAAAAAGAAAATGAACTGAAAAAATGTGAAGACAGGATTGAAGCATTGGAAAACAGAAATACTGAAATTGATGAGCTGATGGCAGCTCCCGACGTATGTACTGATGTAGCTAAACTTCAGGAATTATCAAAGGAAAAAGAAGGTAATGAAACAGAACTTGCAGGTCTGTATGAAAAATGGGAAGAATTGGCAAAGTAAACAAAAACGGTGCTCACCGCAAGCGAAATCGCACCTTATTTTGTTTACTTTGCCTGAGTTCTGGTTATCGTAATAAAATCTAGCATTTTTCTATAATATGTCGTCCAAGGTTTCCCGAATTGCTTTAATAAAATCAAGGCTATTAAGTATTACAGGATTCTTGCATTCTGAAATTAAGGATAAACTCTTAGTCATCTTTCCGTCTTCTACTGTCTTAATACATGCCTTTTCCAGCTTATCGGCAAACGCTGACAGTTCTTTATTACCATCCAGCTCGCCTCTCTTACGAAGGGCGCCTGTCCACGCAAAAATCGTCGCTATGGAATTAGTAGAGGTTTCCTCACCTTTCAGATGTTTATAATAATGACGCTGTACCGTTCCGTGCGCTGCTTCATATTCATAAACACCGGTCGGAGATACCAGCACGGAAGTCATCATTGAGAGGTCACCATAGGCGGTTGCTACCATATCCGACATCACATCTCCGTCATAATTTTTGCATGCCCAGATAAATCCGCCTTCAGAACGGATAACTCTTGCAACTGCATCATCAATCAAAGTATAGAAATACTCGATTCCAAGCTGTTCAAATTTTTCCTTATACTCCGCATCATATATTTCCTGAAAAATATCTTTAAATGTATGGTCATATTTTTTGGAAATGGTATCCTTAGTAGAAAACCATAAATCCTGTTTTGTATCCACCGCATAGCTGAAGCATGCTCTGGCAAAGCTGGAAATTGATTTTTCCGTATTATGTATGCCCTGTAATATTCCAGCACCCTCAAAATTATGTATTAGTTCCCTCACCTGCGTACCGTCTTCTGCTGTATATACCAGTTCCGCCTTTCCTTTTCCCGGTACCTTGATTTCCGTATTCTTATATACATCACCATAAGCATGACGGGCAATCGTGATTGGTTTGTTCCAGTTCTTGACATAAGGTACTATGCCTTTTACCAAAATGGGTGCGCGGAAAACAGTTCCATCAAGTATCGAACGGATTGTTCCATTGGGGCTTTTCCACATTTCTTTCAGATTGTATTCTGTCATTCTTGCCGCATTTGGGGTAATCGTTGCGCATTTTACTGCAACGCCATACTTTTTTGTCGCCTCGGCAGAGTCAATCGTCACCTGATCATTGGTCTCGTTGCGATGTTCAAGTCCAAGGTCATAGTACTCTGTTTTCAAATCAATATAAGGCATTAACAATTCATCCTTAATCATTTTCCAGAGAATCCTGGTCATTTCATCTCCATCCATCTCTACGAGAGGTGTAGTCATTTTAATTTTTTCCATCGAAGTATGCCTCCTTTTCCGTATGTATTATACTTACATTACACTTCGTCCTTATAAACGTCATATAATCCATTTTTCACCATATTATCATATGCATTTATTATATGTTTGTTGGCGAGTTCTTCCGCTTTAGCAGCATCTTTGGCTTTAATCGCTTCCATAATATGTCTATGCTCGTTATTCGATTCACGTCCCCTTATGTTCGTTGACAGTGTTTTCTGTCTGACACGGAGCACATACTGATGGAAATCTTTGAGCAATTGCTCTAACATCTTGGAATCACAAGCTTCATAGAGAATATCATGGAAACGATTATCTAACTCCGCCATCTGATCCATATGACCCTTATCTGCATGAAACTCTGCAAGATAGATATTTTCTTCCATCTCTTCCATCTGTTCCTTAGAAATCTTCTCAGTTGCCAATCTGGCGCATAAACCTTCTAACAGAGAACGAATCATATAAATATCTTTTACATCTTTCGCCGTAATTCCTGTTACATATGCTCCTTTATTCGGAATAATCTGAATCAAGCCTTCTAATTCCAACTGTCTGAACGCTTCACGAACCGGGGTTCTGCTGACGCCTAGCTCTTCTCCGATAGCAACTTCTTTTAATTCTTCGTGTTCCTTGTACTTTCCGCTCAGAATGTCTTCACGAATCTTTCGAAATACTCTGCCGCTCAAAGAATAATTATCATTTATTGTACTTTTGATATCATAATTATTCATGATAATAACTATGCTCCTTTCACAGCATGCTTACCCTATTTAAGGATATGCACACCTCGTATAATTGTATACAATCTTATCATTTATGTCAAGAAGCAGTTCCTATTATTAATCTTGCAGTAGATTTGCAATATCCAACATTCCCCAACCCTGTTTATTCCACGGGTCACCCAAATCTCTGGCGCTATATACAATTTTTCGCTTTACCTGATCATTATTAAGATATGGATATTTTTGCAAAAGAAGGGCTGCCGCCCCTGATACAATTGGAGTTGCCATAGAAGTGCCGCTTTTTTTTACGTAATAATTTCCTCTGTTACTACAGGATTTAATGTCTGTTCCCGGCGCAACAATATCAGGTTTTCTATATAAAACAGAAGGATCTCCTCTTCCTGAGTAGTTTTCACATAAATCACTCCTGTTCCCAAAATATCCGTCGTCATGGCAGCCTACTGTAATTACTTTACGACAGTTTCCAAGCGGCGATATCGTTCCGTCCTTAGGTCCTGCATTGCCCGCTGCACATACTACGACAATTCCCGACTTCCATACTGCTTCAAGAAGACCTATCAATTCTTCAACTTTTTTTGCTTCACGGGGTTCACCAATACCGACCGATATATTTAAGATGCGGATATTATAATTAATACGATTTTGCATTACCCACAACATTCCATGATACATGCTTTCAATTGTGCCGTCACCATTTTGATCCAATACCTTTCCTATGCAGAAAAAGCAATGCGGCGCTATACCTTTATATTTTCCATTGGACATAAGACCGCTACCGCCGATGCATCCGGCTATATGTGTTCCATGTCCGCTGTCATCATATATCCTATCCTTGTGGTTTACAAAATCCTTAAACTCCACTATCCGACCTGCCAAATCAGGATGCTTATAAATACCTGTATCAAGCACTGCTACGGTAACCGGGCTGCCCTTACACGATTGCTGCAGTCTATCGCTGCAGCCTAACTGTTTTCTAACGCGATACATAAAAAACTCCCGGCTTTTTTTCATATTTTATGCCGGAAGTTTTGTTTCGGTTCGCTATATTAATTTTATATCTTTCTTCTCCTGCCACGATAAAAGAACAATGACAGTCCGGTGAATAGAAAACCTATACAGAGGAACCACTTAGGATGGATGCTGTTATCACCCGTATCAGGAGAAGCATCTCTATTTCCGCCGGATGAAAAGACTGCCTGCCCGTCAACTGCCGATGCCGTAGTTCCTGAAACATAGTTATAAACAGCATAAGGCGAAAAATGATTCGTAGTAAAGGTAAGATAATCCACACCATTAGTTGAAAAAATACTGCTTACAACCTCTTCTAACTGTCCGTTGGCATCCATGCATATGACATGCAGATTTTCTTCATAAACCCCATCAGGCAAAGGTATTGTAATCTCAATCTTATTTCTTCCAAGCCCTGTGATTGGAATTGATGTTGCCGTGTCATACAAAGTTATATCATACGCTAAAAGATTTGAAGGCACATTGTTTCCATTCAATCTACCATATGCTTCAAGAATTAAGTCTTTAGCAGTATCACTTTCTATTATATTTAGTATATAAGATTCATCCACACCATCAATAGCGGCACTGGCCATCTCTGCATTATCAATAGAATCACCACTTATATTTACAGTGACTCCCTGAGGAAGTACATCTTCACCTGACTCTGTAGCAGCCGTTTCCGCCACAACGCCATTATTCTCCTGGCTTTCTCCCGCTCTGCGAATAGTACCTCTGAACCCATATAACTTTTCATCCAGTACTGTACCATCAAGGGATTCCACAGCATCCGGTATAACTGCCGTATCCACACCCTCAAACGCAAGACCTCTATATGCATCATTATATAACTTTCCTGATGAATCTTCATAAGAAAGCTTCGGCAATGTAACGCCTTCAAAAACCACGTTTCCTGTTTTCGCTGCCCTCACGGAATCCGCCACAGCAAATGCTCTAAGTCCAATTTCCTCTACTGATTCAGGAATCCTTATATTCTGAATCGGACAGCCGTCAAAAGCTCTGTCCTTAATTTTCGTCAATGAATCACCGAATTCTATATCTGTCAGACTATTGCAGCCTGAGAATGCGCCCTCTCCTATTACTTCAACGCTATCAGGCATAATAACCTTCTTAATGCCCGTATTATCCGTAAATGCACCTGCACCTATTGTTTTTACACCCGCCGGTATTATTACTGCCGTCGTATTCCCGCGATAATCCAATAATATTCCGTCTCCAACAATTAGGAAATCGCTTGTTCCATTCTGCTCCCAATCTTGAAGCCAGGGAGTTTTAGCAAAGGCCGATGGTCCAATTTCTGTCACCGAATTTGGAATGACTATGTCAGTCAATCCATCGCAATGATAAAATGCCGCATATCCTATCTTAGTAACTCCATCCGGAATCTCAATGAAAGTAATTCCTGACCTTGCAAAAGCAAACTCTCCTATCTCCGTAATTGTCTCAGGTATATCTATAGATGTACTGTCGCTATTATAATATGCCTGATTGGCAACCACTTTATTATCTATTATCTCGTATTTCGGAAATGAACCGCCTTTTATCACATCGCCGGAAATATCACCTATTGTCTCACCGGTCTCGCCAAAGACAACGCCTTCAACACTGTTTAAATCCGGCGTCCCCGTATTTACTGTAGCAGCGGTATTATCCATAAAGACAAATACCTGACTGCCTATAACTTTAGATTTGCCTTTTACGGAATCATCTTCTTCGTCTTCCAGAGAATTTATATGTGTCACTTCATGATAATAGTTCACACTCGCGCCGGTTGAATCTTCGGTATCCACACTGTTTTCTTCTTCATCAGAATCATTTATAGTATCCAGTGATGTGTCTTCATATTCCGTTATGTCTATATCTTCAAGAACAAGACTATCCGCAAAAGCCTTCGCTGTGCTTCCCGGCACCGCATCAATCGTCAGCTTCGTACAACCATCAAATGCTGTGCTGTGAATTCTGCCGACTGAAATCGGAATCGTAATATTACGCAACCTGATACAGTTCTCAAACGCCTTCATTCCTATTGTTTTTACCGAGTAGGGAATATCAACATTTTTAAGATTAGCACAATTAGAAAAGGCATATGCAGATATCTCTCCTACATTTCCGCTTATTGAAACGCTTTCAAGATATCTGTCACCCCAGAATGCATATGGTTTTATATTGGTGACCGCAGATGGCATCGTATAGTTTGATTCCTGTCTTCCGGATAGTACTTCATATAATGTAGCGCTATCTACTTTACTGTATATCGCTCCGTCACTGCAAATATAATTCGGATTATCACTGCTTATACTTACGCTCTTAAGTCTGATATCTCCTGCAAATACTCCATTTCCTAATGTTTCAAGTCCCTTACCGATACTTACGTCTTTAAGAGCAGGACAGTCAGCAAATGCGGCATTTCCTATAGATATCACAGAGTCAGGTATAGTTACCGATTTAAGTGCGCTGCATTCTTCAAAAGCGGCTGTACCTATGCTTTGTACATTTTTACCGATTGTGACATTCTGAACATACTCATTGCCTGCAAATGCCTGTGATTCTATTTTTTCCACATAATCAGAAATAGACACGTTCTGCGCCGTGCCATTGTACTTGACCAATGTGGTTCCGTTCATTTGAAATTCAGATGTAGAAGCGGTATCTACCGCTTCTACATCCGGAACAGGTATCTGTGTAACGGCAATTGCTATCGCCATCAATACAGCTCCCAATGCTTTTCTAATCTTTTTCCCCATAGGAATCCCCCTATGTATCTTCTGCTATTGCTATGCCGCTTTAACCTTTACCGGTTTCTTATCCTTCTTCATAAACAGGATAATAGACAAACATGCAAGACCAAGTGACAAGAACCACTTCGGATGAATAGGGTCACCGGTCTTCGGTGTTATATCCAGCGCACCATCCGAAAGCTGCTGTGTATTGACATAAATCGTATACGGTGAGAAGTGTGTCGCCGTAAAGCTTATACAAGGTACTCCGTTAATCGTAGAGAACTTCACACCTAAATCTTCCAGCTGATCTGCAACTACCGCTCCCGCCATATTATTACCGCCGAATACAGTGAGCGCATCAGGAATCGGAATCGTAATATCAACCGTCAATCCCGTAGTATCTGAAATCTTCACTGTTCCTGTCGAATCATACAAACTGATATCCATTGCATAATACAACACACTATCCAGACTGCCATACTTATTCGTTAATGCATTCACCACAGCCTGTGTTGCTTCAGGTGTCTCAGAAATCTTAACTATAAAATTATCTGTAGAACCATTGACATTGGCTGTTGCTAAATCCTTATTGCTGATACCGGGTTTGGTAATATCTACTCTCGTACCGCCATTGTTATTGTTTCCGGTATTTCCATTGGTTGAAGTACCGGCTATCGAATTTCCGTTACCATTTACATAATTAGCTGTTACCGTTACATTATTATTCGGCATTACGAACGTAGTCGCAGAAAGACTTACACTTGCAAAAGTCACACCCGCTGATTCCGTAGTCCAGTTTTTAAACACTTTACCGGTCGCCGGAGTATTAGCAGCAATTATTACAGTAGAACCTGCATCATACGTACCGCTTCCGCTTCCGTTTATAACCGTTACAGTATATTTTCCAACACTTTCAGCTCCCGTAGAGGTGGTTGAAGTAGAATTACTCGAAACGGAATCGCTACTACTACTCTGTGTAGACGAAGATGATCCGCTTGTCGTTCCGTTACCACTATTACCGCCCGGATTTGTTCCAGTGCCCGTTCCGCCGCTATACATTGCAAGCGCTATGGAATTCTTCTGAATATTCGTAAGCGAGTCTCCACCATATTTAAGGAAGGTATATCCCGCATGTACCGGTGCCTGAGGTATAATTGCATCTCCGCCCGGCTCTACAAGCTGACTGCTGAATATAGTTCCGTCAACCTGATCCATGAAGTCAACTTTATATTTGCCATCCACCATGGAACTTGTAGAATAACCAACTGCTACAAAGGTGGTATCCGCTTTAATAGGATTCTTAGGATCAGCATTATTCGTTCCGACCCAACGGTCAAATACCCAGTCTGCTTTAACCGGATCTTCCGGTACAGTCGCATATCCGCCGTCATCTACAATCTGCTCTTTTCCTATCTGATTCAGATCAGCATCTAAGAAAATTACACGCCAGTTATCCTTCTTATGCCATTCAAGCTTATATCTTTTTCCGTATGTATCAACATACCTACGGGCAGAAGAATCCTCAGAGGTATATACACTTGTGGTCGCTAATTTACTTTCATCAAACGCATGACCCGAAATAAATACTTCCTTTCCGGGAATCTGAAGTTCGCTTAACTGATTAGCTCCTACGAAAGCTTCATCATCAATGCTGTTTACCGCAGCCGGCAGCCAGATTCTGTTCAGGTTATCGCAGTTTTTAAATGCTCTCTTCGGTATTTCCACAAGTCCTGCGGTATTAGTTAAATCAACCAGCGTAATATTATCGCAGTCTTCAAAAGCTCCGTCTTTAATAATGCTTACTTTACCCAGATTTTCATCTGTTGAAAGGCTTACCTGAGCCTCTCCCACTCCGCCTGCTAAGCCTCTTGCCCACAGACATTCTTCAATAGCATAGCTTCCATCCGGATTCACAGAGTAAACAATACCATTATTTGTCTTATAATAATCGTTATCGCCTACTGCTTTCAAAGAATAACAGCCACGGAAGGGAGCCGTACCGATATCAGCGCAATCCGGTCCAATTATAACCGAAGTCAACTGCTCACAGCTGTCAAATGCATAATCCGGCAAATATTTTACGCTGTTCAGGGTCACGCTTATAATTCTGTCATTTCCTCTTACACGTTTTTCTTTATCATCACTTTCATTGT
The DNA here is from genome assembly GCA_029062885.1 of Lachnospiraceae bacterium. Lineage (GTDB taxonomy): Bacteria > Bacillota > Clostridia > Lachnospirales > Lachnospiraceae > UBA3282. Next base: position 11,008 of record JAIDPH010000312.1, on the reverse strand, counting down.
CATCATAGTATCCGCTGAATAATCCCGGAACACTGTTGATATTATCCTCATCCTTAGTGGATTCAAGGGTATACATCTTTATAGTGTCAGCATCCCAGCTACCATGCACTCCGGTTAAATATTGCTTCGCATTCTCTAAATTATCAGCTGCTTTAACCTCAAGTTCATTACCATTTCTGTCCAGATTATTATAATATCCATATACATCAATGGAATCAACACCAGCGGGTACAACAATTTCCTTAGTAGCATTAATCAAAGCATCTGCTTCCGATGTCGTTGTCTGCCAAGGCTTCCTATCTCTCATTTCTGAATATTTTACTACATCATACCCATTGCCTGGATGTGAATAATAAGGCATCGGATTGTCAGCAGCATAGGCAACGATAGGCTCGAACAGCCAGTCTGTCAGCACATTCTTAGAAATATCATTTCCCGTAACAGTAGGTGTACCACCCTCACTGCCGCTTCCTGAACCGGTAAGCCATTTTTCCCAATTATAACAGAACTCACGGTTTACCCATGGACCATAATTATCTGAATTATAAACAGTCTCCTTATCTGTCGCTGTATTCCATGCATTAGCAAATGCCGTCCTCATATCATCATAATACGAATTGCTGTATTCTGCGTATGAGCGTTGCTCCATCATATCCTCATATGATTTATATATCTTATTTCCATTTGTATCATAGAGTTCATTCGCATGCGCCTCATTAAGTACCTGACTTACCTGATTATACTTTGGATAATCCAATAGTGTAACAAGCTCAGTATTAGGATTGTACATTACGGTAAGATAGGTAGGTGTAAGGCTCTTGTAGCATACACGGATTCCCTCCGGCTGCTTAATTATGTTATCAGGGTCCATTGCCCATGCAAACGGAGCATATCCCTTTACAATATCACCATGGAAAGTCAGTCTGGTGCTGCCCGTTTTAAAAGCATCCGCACCTATCGCAAATCCCTGATAATCACCATTCATCGGTGAATTAAAGGTAACATCTACCAAATTATTACAATCTGCAAATGCTTCTCTTCCAATAGATGTAACGGAATTACCAATATATACCTTAGCCAGTCTTGGCCAACCCTTAAATACTCCGTCACTAATAGTGGAAATAGAATCATCTTCAATAATCAAGGTTTCAACATTATCGTTAAGTTTTTTATCCGTAAAACAATTAGTTGCAATGCTGGTAACTTTTGTATCTCCAACCATAGCAGGTATCACCAAAGGTACATCCCCTGATTGTGTACTTCCGGGTTTAAGCGTGCAGGATGTAAGTACACCGGTCCGCCCGTCTTCATTCTTCTGAATACACAGCAAATAGTCACCACGGCAGACTTCATAATATTCCTTTCCGGCTGAATCTACATACAAATATGGTACGGCATAACCATTTTCAGCAGTCTTTGCATCCCATGTATTCTTACGTGGGTACGCGGTTCTATCTCCCGTTGCATCCACAGCGCCATTATGCTCCTGTGGTCCTTTTAAATACAACTTAGAGCCTCGTACATCCCTAAACAGTTTCTCAGGATCATAATTAACGAACGCACAGGCATATGGAGCATTTACATAGTTAGCCGGAAACTCAACATATTCCAGATTAATACAACCATGGAACATATTATCCGGCAGTTTGGTTCTTATCCTCGCGTTGCTTCCGTAACTCTTAGGAAGTATAACTTTTTTCAAGCTCGAACGCCCTGCAAACATATAGTCGCCTATACTGTCATTTGCACTCATCAGACTATCCTTCTGAGGGAATGTAAACTCCTCAAGGATTCCCGAATCAGCTGCAAATGCAGCGTTACCAATATGGGTAATACCGGAATCTGTCATATCGACTTTCTGCATCGCAGTACAGTTATAAAAAGCATAATCCTTAATATCACAGGTACTAAGCTTGCTAAAATCAACACTTGTCATTTCATTACAGTTCGCAAATGCACCAAATCCTATTGTTCCAATAGAGCTTGGAAGTGCGATGGTTGAGATAGCCGTGTTATAAAAGCACTCCTGTCCTATATCATTCACGCCTTCACCCATAACCACCTTGGATAAATGGTAACAATTCTTGAACGCTCTGTTTCCAATCTGCTTTACGTTAGCAATATCAATGCTCTCAATCAGACCTGCTTCCATAAAAGCTTCATCGCCTATGTAATTAATCATTGTAGGAATCGTCATGTTAATTACGTTCTGAACTCCGGCAAAAGCTTTTGCTCCTATAGCACCCATTGAATGGTCACTTTCAGACAGAACCAGATAATAGTTTTTATCCATTCTGTACATTGAATCCGGAATTGCAGTTGCACTACCCTGTGCAACGTAAACCCTACCCGACCCACTGGCTATGTCACCTCTGGCAGGTCTTTCATCATAAACAGGAACAAGCGTAAATCCAGTACCCGGAAAATGCGTATCATTCTCACAATAAAATTTTCTTCTCAGTTCATCGGTATTAATATAATCTCTACTAGGCACAACCTCGAAATCGCTATTACTTGCATTTGTCGGTGGCTGTTCAGTTTTATTAGGGCTGCCTGCCGGAAGGCTCTCCCATTTATAATATGCATCAAATCTGGCGCATGCCGCCGCAAAATCTGCTTTACAGTAATCGCTCTTAGTAAGGAAATCCCACTGGTTATTCGTCATATCATGATCAGTACCGGTAGGTTTTATAGTTGCACCTGTATTTTTATAATCATCATATGTAAATATAATAGACTTTGTCGGGTCTATATTATGATTTTTAACAATATCGTTATGAGTAGAGGCTTCAGCATCATATAAAGCATCAAAATCATCCACCGATAACGTGTAATATGATGTAATCGGATGAGATTCCAAATCTACTACATCAGTAGCAAAACCTTCATTATACTTACATACCACACCTCTTATTGTGCCGCCTTCAACACCTAAATAATATAAAAACTCCCATATTAAAGTCGGTGAGCCGCTGATATTCCTTATTGTATAAGAAGCATATATATTCTCATGATTTTGACCGTCATCACTGGCATCACTATCTTTTAAACGTCCAAGCAAATCATCATTTGTTACGTCTTTATATTTGTCCAGCGGAAATAATTTGCCTGATGTTACAATGATATCATTATCTTTATTTACTATATAATTTCCGTTACTATCTACTTTAATGTTTCCATCCGCATCTGTTTCATATGCATGCTCCTCATATCCAAACTTAGACATATCATGCACATCGCCTACAGCCTCAGTATCTCCTCCTGTTGTGTCGCCCGGCGTTGTCGGTGAAGTTTCAGTCGCCAAGTTTTCCGGTACAGGAATAGCCGCAACTCCGATTGCAGTTATCATCAAAACAGCCGCAAGGGTTCTCCTTACGCTTCTTTTTAATCTTCTTCCGGTCTTTTTTGCTTTGTTCACAGATGATTTCTTTGACATATCACTCTCTCCTTATGCAAGTAATACATATTTATCTGATTTCTCGATGATTATGACAAATGGTTATTAATATATATCGTCATTTCTCATCAGTTTATTTAGTCTTCCATAATATTAATGCTTTTCTACCAGTATAATATGTAAAAATGCCAAATAGTTCGATTAAACCTATTTGCATACATATTTATTTTACTATATTTATAAATTTATGCAAGAGGAAATTCATTCAATCTTCTTGGCAACGACGACAAAACGTCCGGCTGTTTCCGAATTATCACACGTTGAAAGAGTAAGCAATTCATCACCATAGCTTGCAGTTACGCCTGTATCATACAAAGCTATCGCTTCCATCTCCTGCAAATTTGAAATAAATTCCTTTTCGGAAACGGCATCTATAAACTGGTAGTATTTAAAAACAATTTCATCCTCATTATATATTCTGGAACGAAAAGCATACATAACCTGATATGTGCCTTTCTCATAAATCGTATCAAACTGAAATGTCGGATGTTCATCGTAAAAGCTCTTACTACTGTATTTACTTAAGGTTCCGAACATTTTCCCGGACTTCATATTGTGTCCGTATATGATAAGGTTGGTATTTCTATGCACAATATCGCAGTCTTTATCCAGAAAAATACTTCCGTTTCTGTCATTTTCCTGATTGTAATTATGGTCAAGATAATATTCGTTATTGGTCGTCTGCATTACAGGATAATCGATGTTTGTGCCATCAATTGTAATCCAGCCTATCAGCCTCTTGTTCTTATTATACAAGGTTGCATATTCTTCCAATACTTCAAGTTCTATATCCTCTTCATCAGGATTGGTATAATGAATTGTGACATCCGGCGTTCCGGATGATAAAATGGTACTTCCTCTTAAGTCATTCAGCTCATCATAGTCCGACTGCGTTTTCTCAGCAAAATAATAATAGACACCATAATAACCAAAACAGGCTAGCGCTATCACACTGCAGAGGGCTACGATCAGCTTTCTTCTTTGTTCATTCTTCTTAAGAACAGCTTTTATTTCCTTCTGCATATTCTCGTCATAATCTTCGAGCGAGCGTTTATCCTGTTTTGTTCCATTGACTTTATTATTCTTCTGATTACTGCCTTTATTTGTCTTTGCAGTCAGCTTCTTTTGTTTGGAAAGTTTTATCTTACTGTCTTTAGTATAACCCTGCTTTATATATTTTTCAGCCAGCTCGTTTATTTCTTCAATGAAATCTCTGCCGACCAATGTCTTCATATGGTATTTACCGACAGATAAATCCTGTAAAAGACCGATAACCTCTCCCGGCTGCTGCATATTTATTTTGGCTTTAATTGCTTCTATCTGTGCCTGATCCTGCAGTGCTGCATTATAATCTGCCTTCGTACGGAACTGTCTTCCTGCAACGCTAAAGTCAGCCATAATTAAAAAACAACTCCTTTATCCAATAAAATACTCCGATATATCAATGCAATTGAGCATACCCAGTGTATTTTCTTCTTTACATTCCAGCCAGCTTGCGCTGCATCTGCACCAACAGCGCAGGGAATAATTGAACATCTCCTCCGTATGCCTGTCGTGCGAATCGTTTTTATTCATATTACTAAAAATACACTGCTCGCAAGGCGTGTCTCTATGCTGGATTGCCTTATAACATATATCACCGATTTTTACATCCGGCGACTGCATCAGAATCTTCTTGTTAATGAAGCTGAGTTCATGCGTGTCTGTATTAATAATATACACAAAGCTGTCCAAATTATCCAACATCTCAATCTGTGTAGCAAAATCTCCCAGCCTATCCATAAGACCAATCTGGAGTATATGTGCCTCGATAATTCTAAACAGTGATCGAAGTTCTTCCATAACACTGTTCTCAAATTCCAGCTGCACATCTTCACGATTCTCAAATACGATTGCTCCCTGATATTCCCCTTTGGAAGTAATCGGATAATACAACAGACTCTTAATTCCTTCAGCCTGGAAAAATAGCCTCATTTCTTCTGCACCTAAATCGTACTCATGAATAATGCTGCAGTTCTTGTAGGATTCATACAAGACCTCAAAGAATACGCGTCTTAATGCATAATGTTCCTCGCTCTCATGCCCCATCTCGCATCCATGGACATAAAACTGTACTTCGTTTGAAAGTGGCAGACTGCCTTTTTCATTTCCGCATATATATGCTCTGTGGAATTTATATCTGACAGTAATCAACTCGATTGAAGCTTTCAGCGCCGCTTCCAGTACTTTATCTTCAAGAAGGACAAGCATTATCAGTTCTTCCGTACTCCGGTTAAGCTTCATTCCCTTTTCCGGATTGTAAGGCGTGTCTTCACTCTTTCGCATTGCATGATATGCCATGGTGACTGCTGCATCATAAATACGATACATACACTTACCGTTTGCCTTAGCCCTGGTTAACGCCCTGTTTACCTTATCCATAAGCTCATCAAAATTTGTTCCATGATAAGGATAAACAGCTACACCTATACTACATGTAACATGGATTTCCCCTTTTTCATGAAAAAGTTTATAATCAACATTTTTTACTATATCAGAGCATAGTTGGTCAAGTTCCGAAAACTTGTTGAAATTCCTAATATATACTATAAACCTGTCATCTTCATCTTTTCCGATTATATCCGAGCCTTTAAATACTTTACTCAAATAAAGTCCCGTTTCTTCCAGTATTTTATCACCTTGTGAGTATCCCAGAAGCTCAATCACTTTCATAAAGTCATCTAAATCAATAATCATCAGGGCGTTCAGCACGTCCTCATCACTTTCTTCAAACAGGGCATTCTGAATAAGCTGCCTTGCAACTTCCTTGGAATATAAACCTGTCAAAGCATCTTTTTCAGCCTGAAGCTGTAGATTAATTTCTTGCAGTTTCTTATTATTAATGTTTATCATTCTGCCTACGATTCGCGTTACATACCCTTCCGCTCCGAGAAGTGATGTCAGGTTCAACTGATACCAGGTATAATCACCATCAAATCGCTTTGTACGAATTTCAATCGTATCATGCTTAGGCGACTTTAGCAGTCCATCAAAAACATCTCTGTACCGCTCTACATCCTCCTCATGAATATTGGAAACATCAAATTGCTGCCTATAACTGTTCATTATTATTTCACCGACAGCCAGATGATCTCCCGAATCCCTGATTACAACAACATCCGTCTTGGCATTGTAGTCAACGATTTTTTCGCCCTCAGCCTCAAGAAGGATATGCAGACGCTCCGCCTGCAGCTGAAGCTCTTCCTCGATACTTTTCTTCTCGGTTATATCCTGAATGACGGTTACAATTATATATTTTGAACCCTGTCTCGCATACAGATTTCCCCTCACCTGCAGCCATCTTATGTTTCCACTGCCCGTTACCGTGCGGAATTCCACTTCCACCGAGCCGTCATCTTTTAACACATCTCTGATTCCCTGCTCATATATCGGAATATCCTCGGGAATAATACTTCTTTCTGCCGCTTTCAGATAATTCATTCCCACTGTTTTGGAATATCCAAGCATTCGGAAAAAGCCGTCATTGGCATAAATCGGGCTTAGCTTGTTATTTTCGTATTCAAAAAAACATATTCCAGCAATGACGTTATTAATCATGGAATTAAATTCTTCAACATTAATATCAAATGCCATATCTTATCATCCCCGCTACTGTTTTTTTTCTGCAATTTCACCTTGTTTTTTGTAAATGCTTCCTGCCGGAATAACTCCTCTTACCATTGAAGTAGGATATATGTTTGTACCACGTCCTATGACCGTACCCGGATTTAAGACTGAATTACAGCCGACTTCCACATTATCTCCAAGCATAGCGCCGAACTTTTTAAGACCGGTCTCATAACATTCGTTTCCTGCCCTTACCACAACCAGAGTCTTGTCACTTTTGACGTTAGAAGTAATGGAGCCTGCACCCATATGTGCTTTGAATCCTAGAATACTGTCGCCCACATAGTTATAATGAGGAACCTGTACTTTATTGAATAAAATCACATTCTTAAGCTCCGTGGAGTTTCCTACCACTGCTCCCTTTCCGACTATGGCATTACCTCTGATAAAAGCGCAGTGCCTGATTTCAGCATCTTCATCAATAATCGCAGGTCCGCCTATGTATGCCGTCGGATATATTTTGGCAGACTTAGCTATCCAGATATTGCCATCCCTTTTTTCATATTTTTCTTCCGGCAAAGTATTGCCAAGCCTTATTATGAAGTCACTTATCTTTGGCAATACTTCCCATGGATAGGTCATTTCATCAAAAATGGAAGCTGCAATAGTCTCTTCTAATGTATATAACTCTTTTATTGTAACATCTTTTAACCCATTTGGCATCTTTTTTTTGACATTTCCTTTCTATTTATTTCTTATAGAATTGTGAAGCATAGCGAAATCGCGCATTTAATGCGGTCTGATTATTGTTCTGCTTCACCAGATTGGTTCTTCTTGTCACAAAATCATCTAACTTAACCATATATTCGTCAGCAGAGATAGAGCCTTCCGCCACCATGCTAAGCCCTTTTTCCCAGCTTGCCGTAAGTCTGGGATCAAGCAGTGGTTTAATAGAAGCGGACACTACTTCATAAATCATTTCTCCAAGCAAAGTCGGGGTGATTATCTGCGTCTTCTTATTCAAATCAAGATACTTGATATTCACAAGCTTCTTCAATATTTCTGCTCTCGTCGCGGAAGTTCCGATACCGCTTCCTTTAATCTGAGCACGAAGTTCATCATCTTCAATAAACTGTCCGGCATTTTCCATTGTCAGAATCATGGTTCCGGAATTATATCGTTTCGGTGCGGAAGTTTCCCCCTCTTTAATTTCATATGATTGTAAGTCGAGTTCTGCGCCTTTTTTAAGTCCGCTTATTACCTCCACAAATGACGAATCAAAGGCTTGCTGTCCTTCTGTATCCTCTTCTTTGGACTTGTTATCGCCATCCTCGGTATTTTCAGATTTCTTTTTTGTAAATGAGTATTGCATCACTTTAAGGTAGCCTTCATCAACCAGAACCTTGAAATTCGAAAAAAAGTACTCTCCATTTATCTTCACTTTCATGGAAATTTTTCGGTATATAGCAGGCGGATAAAAAATACTTAAAAATCTTCTTACAATACATTCATATACCTTAGCCGCTGTGGGATTTAAACTGTTAATACTGCCAAATCCCTGACCTGTAGGAATTATCGCATAATGGTCTGTAATCTGTTTATCATTTACATATCTTGACTTGGCAATATTTTTATAATTTCCATCGGCTAGTACCTTCTCTGCCTCTTCCTTGCAGTTTCCATACTGCCGTAGTCCCCCTATATTCTTATGTATTTCTTTAGCTACCGCTGATGACAGCACTCTTGCATCTGTACGCGGATATGTCGTAAGCTTTTTCTCATACAACTCCTGCGCAATCCTAAGCGTCTCATCAGGACTTATCTTGAAAAGTTTAGAGCAGTCATTCTGTAATTCCGCGAGGTTATAAAGAAGCGGTGGATTTTTTACTTCATTCTTTTTCTCCACGCTTTCCAATATCGGAACCGCCTCTGGCTCCTCTTTCAAAATACTAATCAATTCTTCCGCTGTTTTTCTTTCCAGAAATCCGTTATCCTTATATAACAGTGGAGAGGCAAAATACCGTGAACCTTCTACGGCTTTCCATTCGCATTCACATTCCTTGCCGTTTATGTTTATTCCGGCAATAACACGGTAAAATGGTGTTTTAACAAACTCTCTGATTTCCCGCTCCCTATTCACTACTATACCAAGTACACAGGTCATAACCCTGCCCACCGATATGACGGCTTTATCAGCTTTTAGGTATGTTTTCACGGGATAGCTGTATTTTAAAGTCAGTACTCTCGAAAAATTAATACCCATCAGATAATCTTCTTTCGCCCGCAGATATGCTGCATCACTGAGATTATCATAAGCCGACAGGTCTTTTGCTTCCCTGATTCCACGCAGAATCTCTTCTTCCGTCTGTGAGTCTATCCATACTCTTTTCCTGTTCTTGCCTTGTACATGAGCTTGCTGCTCCACAAGTCTGTATATGTATTCACCTTCTCGTCCTGAGTCGGTGCAGACATAGATGGTTTCCACATCTTCGCGGTTTAACAATCCGCTGACAATCTGAAACTGCTTTTTAACACTGCCAATTACTTCATATTTGAACTTCTCAGGTATAAAAGGTATGGTATCCAAAGACCATTTTTTATATTTCTCATCATAACTCTCCGGATAGCTCATAGTCACAAGATGACCCACACACCATGTTACAAGGGCCTCTTCCGACTCCATATATCCGTCTTTATTACTCATGCGGTATTTCAAAGCTTTTGCAAACTCTTTTGCAACACTGGGCTTTTCTGCAATAAACAAATTTTTTCCCATAATTCCTCTTATATATCTGTAATCTGTACCAATTTCAAACTAGGCTTTACCTTTGCTTCCAGATTCAACTTCTCATCAAATCCGGATGCCGTATATAAATAAATATAGTCAGCATTTATCTTAGCTTTTTGTGCACAGTCCATAACCCACTTATAGTCATCATAAGTCATCATTGGTTTTTCCCAATTACACAGCGCTATCAATGTATCTCCATTTTCACTTTGGGCGATTACATCAATCGTTCCTTCTTTTCCGATCCACTCACCGCTCTCTGTAAACCTAAACGGTAATCTTCCACGCTCATTCAGTCTTTCCAAATGCTGGCGGCATGCCCGTTTAAAGTACCCTGAAACATATCGTTTAAACTTAGGATAGATATACTCATTATAGTATTCCCCTACTGATATGGTCTGCAATGCGCTCATATGCGGATACAAATAGGTAAAATAAAAGTCTACAAACGGATTGGATATTCTGTAAATACCTTTCTGCGCATTTTCTCTTCCTGCCGTTTTATAAGAAAATACTTTTTCCACCAATTCCAAATCTATAAGGTTCTTTAAATAAACACTGATTTTGGCGCGAGAAAATTCTGTGTGCGCATATATATCGTTCAGTTTGCGGTTGCCTGCAGCTATAGTAGCAAGTATTGTATTGTATACGCTTGTTTCCCGAAGCTGTTCCGTAACCATCCGCTCCCCTTCCTCAAAAAGAAAACTGTTCGGGTTCAGTATATTGCGGCAGATGTTCTGCTGTATCGTAAGCTTATCATCAAACTGGTTCCATAATCCGGGCATCCCACCCAATATAGCATATGCTTCTATACATTCCTCAATTCTAAAGTCAGGAAAACGATTCACTACATCTGTAAAAGGCAGTTCTTCTAACTTCAGCCACCCAGATATTTCAGAAACTGTACCCCCTATTTTATCAGCCATACTATTCTCAATCCATCCGATAGCGGAGCTACATAAAAGGATTGTCACACCCCGCTTCTCCTCTTTTATATGCGCAAAACGGACAAGCTCAGACATAAAGGCCTCGCTCGCCCTGACTATATTTTGGAATTCATCTATAATAATGACTTTTTTACTGACTTCACTGCCGCATATAGCATCAAATATATAAGAGAATTCCGGAAATTTTCTGTCTTCCGATTCATCAATTAT
>JAIDPH010000311.1 GCA_029062885.1 Lachnospiraceae bacterium | reverse complement strand
GTCCTTTTCAATTTTAATTACAAAAGGAAACTTATTATATTTTATACACATATAAAAATCAGCTTCCGGGAAGATATCTTGTCTGGATTTATCAAAGAAATGTTCACCACCATGATTTTTTAAGCTGTTTACTTTCTGCTCAAGGTCTGTGAATTCCCTGCCATCTAAAATACTTTTGATATACTCCGCACACAGTTCATCCTCCGGTGCCGGTCTTACACCTCCATTACCCATGCATACGAGCGAAACTGTTTGCGGTTGTCTGGCAATGATGTATTCAGCCACCGCCCTTGCATTGACCAGGCTTCCTGTGATTATTTCACTCGCATGAACCGCATTGACAATTCCTTGCGTTCCCGCACTGGTGGTATGTATAATGATTTTTCCCGCCACATCCTTCTTCAAAATAGATGACGGTGAATTGCCATAGTCAAATCCGTCACACTTCTTACCATGCCGCTCCCCTATAAGAACACTGTTTGGGATACTGTTCCTAAGAGAAAACGCTTCTTCTATCGTTCCCACAGGACGTATCAGTTTCACATCCATATCATACAAATAGCATTCCAGTGAAAACGCCCTAAAGACATCAATAATAACAGTTAATCCCTTCGCCAGTTTTGCTCCCTCAATTAAATGCAGAATATTTACGTTGCACATATTCGTTTATCCTTTTCCTGCTCATTTCAGATTGAAATTTCATAAATACATGATTTTCCATCACGCAAAATGGAACGCTTCACTTTTGCTACTGTCTTTTTTTGACATACCTTTGAAAACATTTGTTCTGCAAATTTTTCGGAACAATTACAAAGCATGCCTGAAACTTTCCCTTGCACATTCTGTGTGATAGGACATACGCAAAAGTCTTTGTTTTCATCAACTAATAATTGACTTCCATCCTCATTATATGTTATTTTCCATCCCCACTCTTTTTCAAGACACGAGATAAATGCAGGTAAATTACCCACATATTTTTCTAATATGTTATCCATTCCATTCACTTGATAGTGCAGATTTGCACAGGATTCAAACAAACAGCTATCGCAATTCTTGTCCATCGAACATAATAAATTGTTAAGCCATTCAGCACTAAAATCCATAATTTTTCACTCCATAGTTTCTTTCACTGCCTGTTCCCAACATTCTTCCGGAACATTAGGCCAGTTACATTCTCCATATTTATCTTTACATAGCTCCATTGCCCTTACTAAGACTGTGCCATGCGATACTTCACCCGTTCTCAATAAGTTTTCTGATACTTTACACCAATATGGGGCCTTTTTACTTAATCCTGAAGAATGTAAATCCGCAATGACGGTTTCTATATCATATTTCAGGCTGATAAACTCATAGTCCCACATATCCTGCATTCCTTTTAATATCATAAATTGCGTTTTGCCGTTACTATTCATTGAAAAACCTACCGAACCGGCATTAAGCACTATTTTTCCATTATGCTCTATTTTATTTTGTATATGAGTATGTCCGCACAAAATATAATCGCTGGAATTATTTTCCATAATTTGAAAAGTATTTTCATTGTCAGGCAGCAATTTTTCATTTACCTTTCGGGGTGAACCATGACAAATTGTTATTGGTAATAAACCATCGAATTCAAGTTCTTCTTTAAATGAAAGAGATTTGAAGAATTGTAAATCCTTTGGTTTCAAATTGTGATATGTATAATAAAGACATCCTGTAGTTGAATCATATTCATTCCAGCCTTTCGGCTCTTTCTCATAATTTATCCAATAATCTTCCTTATTTCCCTTAATAAAAAAACATTTATACTTTTCTTTTACGGAATATAATATATCCATTGTTTTTTGGGGATATGCCAGTTCACCAAGATAATCTCCAAGAAAGATAAAGGTGTCTATTCCTATATTTTCCGCATAATCCAGACATTTTTGAAAAGCGGCATAGTTGCCATGTATATCTGATAATACCGCTACATTCAGCATATTATTATCCTTTCCTAACCCCAATTTACCTTATTATAACATATCCACAGAAGCGATAAAAGTATGTTCTGCTGCATCTATTTATGCATGAATATCCTTTACATATCCCTATTGAAAAGGTTACAATAAAAGAGTAAACTTCCCGGCTAAGAGTGTATTTGGAGTTGGATTTCAAATATATTTTGCAAGGAAACAAAACAGAAAGAGAGGATATAAGGATGGACGTAAAAGAGCAGATAACAAAAGCGGTAGATAGAATTACCAAGGACAAGAAATTGCAGGAACAGTTTCAAAAGGAACCTGTAAAAGCCTTGGAAAGTGTACTTGGTGTAGATTTGCCTGATAACGTTGTGGAACAGGTTATTCAGGGCGTAAAAGCAAAACTTACTGCTGATAAAGTGTCCGGCGCCATGGATTCGTTAAAGGGATTTATAAAAAAATAACCTGAGTGGTTCCATTTATAATTCATGACAAAGCGGATATCAATCTTACGATTAATATCCGCTTCTAAACTATACTGTCCACTGGTCCATACCTCCATTTTCTTTTCATTCGTACTCTTTCCATTCCTCGTTTGTATTAATATACTGTAACGTACCTTATCTTTTATCTTAGGTTCTGCGTTACTTTTTCCTCTGTACTCGATTACGAATCAGATTTGATTTTTTCAATCATCTCTACTATGGTTTGTCTTCAGTTCCTTATTCATTTGTACATTAAAATGGATTTAAATTATGTTTTTGGTGGTCCATACCTCTCTTTCTATT
>JAIDPH010000310.1 GCA_029062885.1 Lachnospiraceae bacterium | reverse complement strand
CATTTAATATAATGATAAAAATGTAGAAATGCAATGTCCGAAAAAGTGAATAGAATACAGCATTTTTTATAGGATTTAATGCAAATATTCCTACATTAATTTACCCCCGAAAATTTCTGTAGTAAAATTATGCTATCATAATGAATAGGGTGGTTGAACGATATGATAAAATATAAAAACACTAAAAAAGATTTCGGGAAAATAGGTAAAAGATGGCATAATTTTGATTTAAAATCAGAGAAAAAGATTTATTGCTATCTGTGGTTCGTTCGGAATGGAATATTAAAACCGCAAAGACTGGATAATGACTTGAAATTTGAATCATATCAACAGTGGAAGAAATATGTTAATAATAAATATGAAAATTTTAATGTAGGTGAGTTGATAGAATTTAGTAGGTATCTCAATCAGAGTTTAAGAATCATAAAGCCAACCCAAGAATACATGATGATAATAATGACAGCGTTAATGACATTGTCATTATCAAAGTTGATTGATTTTTTTGTAAATCGAAATATTGAATTAAGTAATATTATGTTGGAAAATATTATAAGAACAGTTATATATTCAATAGTGTTTATTCTTTCAATATTTTTTTTTGTTATACCGACATTTATGCCTATATTGAAAAATGATACAGAAAAAAATTTTCTGAGTGATTACAAAGAAATAATTGATGAGATGATAAGTGAGAAGATGAAGCAAAAAATCTGATTTACAAACAATTAAAAATTTTGCAAGCTAGATTGATTGTGGTCCGGGAATTTTTCTCGTTAGATTACAAAATGATTGAAAAGTACATTTTGATGATTGGGCGTTGAGTTCGTTGAAACACAAATATCGTGTGCAAATTCCGAGATATTAGTACGTTGAGTAATCCTTTGAATGTGATTTATGCATATATAATAATCTATGAACCGTAACAATACAAGTATATTAAACATACATTTATTTCACATCGACTGCCAGATTCTTATAAAGTCTGGCAGTCATTTTTATACCCAAAAGAACCCATAAAGAAAATCAATAAGATGATTACAATATCTATCATCTTACAATAATTTTATATAATAAAAATTAAAGAAATTTAAAATAACTCAATCCTTCCCCTCATCCCCATCCGTTATATATACCAGGAGGAAATAATCTTGACGCGTGAAGATGAACTAATCAAAAGAATGGAGCAGGGCGATACCGGTGCAGCAGACGAACTGATAGAAATGTATTATCCTGAGATATTACGTTACTGTATCTGGAATGCTCCGAATAGATATTTGGCGGAAGATGCGGCGCAGGAAACATTCCTGAAGGCAATACGCTATTTTGACCATTATGTCCATAAGGGAAAGTTTAAAGCTTTTCTTTATCAGATTGCATTAAATACCTGTGTTGATATGAAACGCAGGAAATGGACGACGGATGTTTCGCTGGAACAATTGCCGGAAGAGGCTGCATACCGTGAGAACGGATTCGACGAAGTTGACGAGAATATACAATTTCGGCAGATGACAGACAGCTTGCCGGAAGAATTGCAGGAAATTGTTATTTTGCGGTATGCGCAGGAGTTGTCTATGCGGGAGATTGCGCAAATTGTCAATCTGCCCATGCGGACGGTACAGTCCAGACTGCGGTCTGCTCTGAAAAAATTAAAGAAAGATTTGAGTAGAGAAAGATTTGAAAGGAGGCACATTAGTAATCATGAATAAAAAACAGAGTAATTCATCAATAAACAGACAGCTTAAAGAGATGCTACACTTGCCGGAAGAGCCGGTAAACCGGGAGCAGATAAAGCAGATTAGCAGGAGCGTGGAACCGCTGTTAGAAGAGAAGCATAAACGCAGACGAATAAACTATCCTGCATTTTTGAAACGTCAGCTGCTTTTTATCGGCTGGCCGATCTGGCTTATGCAGGGAATTGCGATGATATTGTTGTGTATGGTGTTTATCGGACCGTTGAATTTTTATTTAGAAGATAGTATAAAGGGAATTGCCTTTTTGCTGTGCTGCCTGTCGGTGCTTGTTTTACTTTCCTCTGTACCGATAATTCACCGTTCTATTCGATACAAAATGTACGAGATTGAACTGTCAACCCGCTTCAGCGCTGTAAAATTACTGCTTGCCAAACTGCTTCTTATCGGCATAGGAAATCTTGTATTGTTGAGTATGGTTTTCCTACTTACGATAGCGAATACCCCTTTGCAGACTGAAAGCGCGCTGTTGTATCTATTGTTGCCATATTTAACAGCATGCTGCGGTTCTTTGTACTTGCTGGGACATATTCCTGCGGACAAATTTGAAGTATACAGTATAGGACTGTGCTGCCTGATGCTCACAGCATTTACAATACTCAGCCGGTTTTACTCGAATTTTTTCATAAAGACATTTTCTTCCGGCTGGCTGCTCGTGTGCCTCCTATTAGTGCTTTTTATCATTAAGCAACTCCGTTATATAATGTATCGTTCATCATATGCACAAATCGCATGATTCCTCCTGTATGGACGATTACAGTACTATATGTTTAGTTTGGGAAAGGATGAAAGTTATGGAACTAGTAATAGAAAACATCGCAAAATATTATAAAGACAAAAAAGCCGTAGACGACGTCTCCCTATGCATCACTCCGGGCGTCTGGGGCTTGCTCGGCGCTAACGGAGCAGGGAAAACAACTCTGATGCGTATTGTGGCAGGAATTATGAAACCTGATTCAGGAAGGATTTTATACAACGGCGTACCAATCGATGTGTTGAAAGAAGCATATCGGGATATTTTCGGCTACCTGCCGCAGGAGTTCGGTTTTTACCCTGAATTTACGGTAGTAGATTATCTGGAATATGTCGCTGCGTTAAAAGGTCTGAGCGTAAAAGATACAAAGCGTAAACTGGAAGAACTGTTGGAAAAGCTTACCTTATATGATGTGAGAAATAAAAAGATAGTGAAACTTTCCGGCGGTATGAAACGCCGCGTCGGTATTGCACAGGCATTGTTGAACGAGCCGGAAGTTTTGATTTTGGATGAGCCTACCAGCGGACTGGACCCAGGCGAGCGTGTCCGTTTTCGAAATCTGCTCTCCGAGTTTGCCAAGGAGCGTATCGTACTTATTTCAACGCATATTGTACCGGATGTAGAATATATTGCAACGCGCAATGCCGTTATGAAAAACGGAAAATTTGTTGCAACCGGAACGACAGAGGAATTAGTCAGACTGGTGGAAGGTAAAGTATGGAGCAGTATGATTCCGGTTGCCGATCTGCCTAAATATGAGAGAAGCCTGAAAATAGTCAACCTAAAGAATGAAAATGCAGATTATGCCTCGATTCGGTATCTGGCAGAGGAACCGATTGCAGACGATTTGATACATTCCGTACAGGAAAAAGCCCGGTTGGAGGATATGTATCTGTGGATGTTTCCTGAGGCACTGAAAGGAGTATAAATAGAAAATGAGAGTATTTAGATTAGAATTAAAAAAGATTTTAAAATCACGCCGGACAATAATTCTGATTGCGCTGTCGCTATTTATGAGCGTACTTATGGCGTATCTTCCTGTAACTTTCGTATCTGTAAGTCAGTATGATGAAGCCGGAAATAAAGTAGCGTTTCTGAGAGGACTGGAAGCGGTTCAGTATATAAAAATATTGCGGGAAGACATAAAAGGTGAATTGAAGCCGGAAATCATGAGACAGGCAGTGGAAGAGTACCAGGCGTGTCTGCGGGAATATAACGTAGAGGGAACCTGGGAACTTCCGGAGGATGTTTATAACAAGCGGATTTTACCGATTTATCCGTTGCTGCTCAGAGTGCGTGAAGCTTTTTCTGACCGCAAAACAGGGATTGCGCCGGCGGTTACTGATATTTCACCGGATCAGGTGGATAATTTTTACGAGGCCTGCGATGAACGGATTATTGCGCTGGGAGAAATGGAACAAAAAAACAGTCAGGCAGCCAGACAGTTTATGCATGACAAATACCAAAGCGTTGAAAAACCTTATTTGTATTATCCGGGATATAATTCAGACGCAATGGATTATGAATTACTTCTGGCAATGTTGCTGCTTCTGTTTTGTACCGTGATTGCGGCGCCGGCTTTTTCATCGGATTATCAAACGGGAGCTGATGATATTCTGCGCTGTACCAAACATGGACGCATGCGTCTGGGTATCTCCAAAACCGCTACGGTGGCAGGTATTTCAGGCATTTTGTTTACAATATGCATGACGATTTATCTTTTGCTTTCCAATAGTTTCTTCGGATGGGAGTGTACCAAAACCTCTATGCAGGTAGAGTATTCGGTTACAAGTCTGGCGGATTGGAATATGGGAGAATTGCAGCTGGCAGTTATGTTTGCAGGATTACTGACAGTAATCGCTACGGTATGCTTTACGGCATTCCTCTCTGCTAAATGCAGGAATGTAATTACATCCCTGTCAATAGGGCTTGTTATGTGTTTTGCGCCGATTTTCATTTATATGTCGATTCCCGATTCGTTTAAACCGGGATTATGGTTAAGATGTATGCTTCCCGCGGGCGGACTTGGTATGATGAGCAGCTTTTTATATTCGATAATTGATTATGAGTTTTTGACGCTGGGAAGTCTGGCGGTCTGGACGCCTTACGCCATGGTAGGCTTTGCTGCGGTGGAAATGATTGTTTTTTCAATAACGGCTGTACGCTCATATATGATGCGTAGTGCAGCCTGATATAAAATATGTCTTAATTATGGTTATGGATTCCTTGCAAGTAATTTTCCAATGTAATATAATAAATGTATATTATCTTAATGAGTCAGAATAACAAAAGATAATTTAAGCATTACTTTTGGGAGACAGGAATCATGGAAAAAAGAACAACACGTTTTCTAAACGTAAGCCTTGTTCTGGTATCGCTTTTTTGTATATTCATATTTATCGTACAGGCAATCTTTGCGAATCTTATGGGAGAAGATGCCATAAGACAGCTGGGTATTTTTTATATGTCAGGAATCAGCGAACAGGTATCGTCACATTTCGGAACTACTATTGAGCTTCGACTTTCTCAGGTGGAATCGCTTGTAGATGCTGTTCCGCCCGGACGCTCTAAAAGTGATAGCGCAATGAGGATAGCCCTGAATTATAATGCGCGCTCATCAGGTTTTGAATATCTGGCTCTTTATACAGAGGACGGAACTTTTCATATGCTATATGGCTCTCAGGTGACGGCGGATGTTCCTGAGAGTCTGCACCGCTCTGTTCAGGGCGGCAAATATAATGTTTGCGCAGGAAAGGATGCGGCGGGAAATCCTGTTGTTTTAATGGGAGTACCGGCAGTTTATCCATTGAGCGACGGAGGTACGAGTATTGCGCTGATTGCGGGACTGCCAAGCTGGTATCTTGATGATACATTGGAAACCAATATTCGAAGCAGCAGTATGGATTATTCAATCATTCGTACGGATGGCAGTTATGTTTTGAGTAATGATGACGTAGAAGAGGAAAATTATTTTACACGAGTAGAAAGTCTTTATGAAACCTGCAATGGAAAAACTCCGGCACAGTATGCGCAGGAACTTCGTGATGCGCTGGAAAACGGCAGGGATTATACCAGCGATGTTTTGATTTCAGGCGAAGCCTGGAACGTCTATTGCACAAGTCTTCCGAATTCAGAGTGGCATCTGATTATAAAAATTTCCCATAACACACTGAACGAGACGGTAAATCTTCTTCAGAAAAGATGGGCATATGTTTCCGTTGGCGGCGGTATTCTGATTACCTGCGCTTTACTTTTTGTATTTTACGGATATTATCGTTTGACCAAAATGCATATGCAGGAGTTAGAGAAAGCCAGAAAAGCTGCGGAAGAAGCAATGCTTTTGGCAGAGCGTTCTAACAGAGTGAAAAGTGAATTCCTTTCCAACATGAGTCATGATATCCGTACCCCCATGAATGGTATAATGGGAATGACGTCGATTGCTATCGGCAGCATAGATAATCCGCCGCGGGTACGCTCATGTTTGAGAAAGATACATATTTCCAGCCGGCATTTGCTGGGACTCATCAACGATATGCTGGATATGTCCAAAATTGAGAATGGGAAGCTTGCATTAAATATGGAACCGCTTTGCATTCGTGATATAATGCAGAATATCGAGACAGTCATCCAGCCGCAGATACAGGAGAAAAATCAGCATTTCAATATTTATTTACATGACATCTATCATGAAAATGTGTGTTCTGACAGAGTCCGCTTAAGTCAGATACTTTTAAACATTCTCGGAAATTCGGTTAAGTTCACGCCGGAAGGCGGTACCATTGAGGCTGATATGTATGAAGAGGCTTCGCCGAAAGGAAATGAATATATACGTTCCCATTTACATATTAAAGATAACGGTATAGGAATGTCTGCAGAATTTCTGGATAAAATATTTGATGCGTTCGCCAGAGAAGACAACACCCGCGTGGATAAAGAGGCCGGGGCAGGAATGGGACTTACCATTACCAAACATATTGTTGATGCAATGGGCGGCACCATCACCGTGGAAAGTGAGCAAGGAAAAGGAAGTCATTTTCACATTGTTCTTGATATGGAAAAAGCAGTGCATCAGGAGAAAGAACTGAGTCTGCCTAAGCGTAATGTCCTGTTTATCGATGATGATAAGACAGCAGGAGAACTTGCCGTTTCTGCATTGGAATCCATCGGGCTTAAGGCACAGACAACAATCGATATCGAGCAGGCTTTCAGGATGATAAAGGATAGCCGTGATAAAAATGAGCCTTATAATATGGTTCTGTTGGATTGGGATATACAGGGTCAGGATTGGGAAAAAGTTGCGAATGAAATATCCATACGCTTCGGTCAGGAACTGCCCATCATAATTATCACTGACGGTGAATGGGATGAATTGGAGTTAGGACTTGAAAAAAGTACCATCCGAGGTTTTATTTCAAAGCCATTGTTCCGCTCAAGTCTTTATTATGGACTGCGGCGGTTTGCAGAAGCGGAGGTGCCTTGTCAGGAACAGAAAGAGGAAAGTGAAATTGAATTAAAGGGTAGACGCATACTCATAGCGGAAGATAACGAATTGAACTGGGAAATTGTAAGCGCAATACTTGAAGAATTCGGAATGGAAACAGAGTGGGCTGAGAATGGACAGATTTGTCTGGAAATGATTGAACGTTCTGAATCAGGCTGGTATGACGCGATATTAATGGATTTGCGAATGCCGGTTATGACGGGATTTGAAGCAACAACCGCAATACGAAAACTGCCACGGAAAGATGCGCAGACAATCCCGATTATTGCAGTCAGTGCAGATACATTTGAAGATGATAAACAAAAATGTCTTGACTGTGGTATGAATGCACATACAGGGAAACCCGTAGACACACAGGAAATTCTTTCTCTGTTAGGACAGTATCTTCATTGAAAAGCGATATTATTCTGAAAGGAAAATTTCGGGTATGAAAAAGATATATGCTTTGATAAGCCTGTTATTGTCTGTCGTCATCTTGTCTTCTTGCGGCAGCAATCCCCAAAACATTAATTTGGAGGACGATATCGGCGGCGAAATTACGGAACTTACGTTGTGGACTTTTCCGGTGGGCAACTGGGGAAATCCTACTGCGGTAGCCAGCATGCTGACGGATTTTCATAGGAAATATCCTGACATCCATGTCAGTGTGGAATATTTAAATTATAATAATGGCGATGAGAAAATTAATCAGGCAGCTGAAGAAGGAAGTCTGCCGGATTTGGTTATGGAAGGGCCGGAACGTCTTGTGGTAAACTGGGGCGAAAAAGGCCTGATGGTAGATTTGTTCGATCTGTGGGAGTCTGATACGGCAGGTGAAATATATGATAATATAAGAGAAGCCTGCAGACACAGAAACGGAGAATATTATGTATTTCCAATCTGTATGACTGCACACTGTATGGCAATTAATTATGATATGTTTGAAGAGGCGGGAGCCCTTAGGTACATTGATGAAGAAACTCATACATGGACTACGGAGGATTTTATTGAAGCGGTTCAGGTTCTGACCGATTATGAATATGCTCAGGGGCAGAATGTGAGTGTAGGCATAATATATTGTAAAAATCAAAGCGGCGATCAGGGAACGCGGGCTCTGGTTAATAATCTGTATGGCGGAACATATACCGATGCAGAACATACATCTTATACCGTTGACAGTGAAGAAAATAGGAAAGCATTGCAGCTTCTTTATGATTTAGAGGGTATCACTTTTGAGCCTTCTCTTACATCTTCAGACGCAATTGATTTATTCTGCAAAAAAGAAAGCGCTATGTGCTTCTGCTGGAATGTGTCCGTAGAAGTGCAGCAGACTATCAATCATCCGGATTTGGATTTTGAAGTATTTCCGATGGCCTTTCCGACCGACGAAGGTACTCCGAAGCTTCAAGGTGGTATCTGGGGATTTGGTATTTTTGACAATGGCAATGATGAGAAGGTTGAGGCAGCCAAAACCTTTATCCGCTATATTACCGAGAATGATGTTCCATACACAAGGGCGGTGAGAACTACTTCATACTGGCCGGTACGGGATATGAATAATATATACGAAAATGATATGCTTATGACTGAATACAGCAATTTTATGCCATACATGGGTGACTATTATCAGATTACCCCCGAATGGGATAAGGCACGTATCGCATGGTGGCAGATGCTCTCGAAGATTGGAAACGGAACCGATATTTCAGAAGCGGTGAAAGACTTTCCTTCACCGGATTGATTATAAATTTTGCGTAGTATAAAAAAATGTGGTAGGAGATATTTTATATGGCTTTTTTTAATCAGTTTGTAAAGAAAAAGAAAAAAGAGCAAGCAGATAATATGGAGGATTTTCAGGCGGCGGAGATGGAACAGTCATCGTTTGAGAAAACTGAGCCTGAGAAAAGCAGATTCCTTACGCCTAAGGAACGGCACGTTTCCAAAGGTAAGGATGGGAATCATACTGCGGAGGATGATGGAATGGCGCTCAGTCATTCTAATAAGATAATCAACCATGGGAGCCCGATCATTATAAATGGTGAGGATTATCTTCTGCGCATCAGCGAAACGCGGATGGAAGCCCTGATTACTTTATATCGCCGATTTTCCGTAGAGGAGATACGGACTCTGTTAGAAGAAAGCGGAGTTGTTGTTGGCATAAGAGAAAAAACGTTGGAAGAGCTTGCACAGGGGAAGCAGAATTATGAGGAGACCCTTGTTGCAACCGGTATTGCCGCAAAAGATGGCCGTGACGGTTATTTTGAGTATCATTTTAATCCACAGCCTGAAACCAGACCTATTATCCTATCTGATGGTTCGGTAGATTATAATGTGTTGGGGAAGATAGAACTTGTGAAAAAAGAGCAGCTTCTTGTCACCTATCATTCGGCTCTGCCGTATGTAGTAGGCAGGGATGTCATGGGGAATATCATTGAAGCATATGAGGGAAAGGAATTGCCGCCTCTGCAGTGTAAACGCTGTGAGCCGGATGAGGCAGGCTGTAAATATTATGCCAGCACAGAAGGTAATGTCACGATAGAAGGAAAATGCCTGACCGTAACGCCTATTTACGTGATAGAAGGCAATCTGGACGCCGCTACCGGTGATGTGAATTTCCATGGGGATGTACTGGTACAGGGCAACGTATTCGCCGGCGTTACCGTGAAAACAACCGGAAACATTACCGTAAACGGCCATGTGGAAACTGCGAATCTTTTTGCAGGAAAAGATGTT
Source organism: Lachnospiraceae bacterium (assembly GCA_029062885.1). GTDB lineage: Bacteria > Bacillota > Clostridia > Lachnospirales > Lachnospiraceae > UBA3282. The sequence goes on along the minus strand of JAIDPH010000310.1, from coordinate 4,480 downwards.
ATCTTAAAGAACGGAATGCAGGGCTCAGGAAACGGCGTTATTCGTGCCGGCGGTAATGTTATGGCTCGTTTTTTGGAGCAGACCCAGGTTTTTGCCGGAAATGAAATCAATACGGGAGCTTTGTTAAACTGTGAAGTGGAATCCGGACACAATGTGGTAATCTCCGGTAATCGTGGCACCATTATTGGCGGTACCGTCAGGGCGGTAGAACAGATTTCAGCGGCTTCAATCGGAAACCGTGCCGGTGTAACTACGCAGCTGGTTATCGGTTTGGATTGTGAATTCAAGACCAAGATGGGAGAAATCGACCGTCTGATGGAAGAATATCAGAATAACATGACAGATGCCGCGCGTACTCTGAACCGAATTGATTATCAGCTAAAATCGCAGCCGTCTAATCCTGAGTTGAATCAGCAAAAATCGGAGCAGATGCGCAGAAAGATAAATTATCAGCTGAAATTAAAGGAGACTGCTACGGAAAGGGAGCGGTTGATTGATATCAACAAACGTTCTGCTGATGGAAAAATTATTGTTGGCGGATTTTCCTACGCCGGATGCATTATTATTATAAACGGCGTACGGGAAACATTACATTCGGAGTATCGGGATGTGACATATAAAAAGAGTATGCAGGAAATACGGATTGTGTCGAATAAGCTGTAAAGAAAGTGAAAATTTGCACAAAATGAGCATTTTTTTGTAACTTTATGTAGTAAAATCGCATTTATTACCATTACCTGATTTGATAAAATATAGGAAATTATTAAGAAAGGGTATGGTAATAAAATGCGGAAAACAGAAAACAGTTATGTTAAAGAATGGCTAAGGCAGCATAATGTTGTCCTGGCGGAAAGTTTTACGGATGTACTAAAGAGAATGGCGAAAGAGTATAAAAAAGCAAACGGGATAAGGACTTTAAGCGAAATATACCAAAAAATAGGCGTATCAAAAGAGTGCCTATATTATTGGGAAAACAATCCTTACGGAGCACAGACAAAAAAAATTCAAATATAATGTCATAAAAAATGCCGCAGACTTATTTGGGCTTAGCAAATATGAAGCGGAAATACTGGCAAACAGTGCGGGACTTTCATTGAAGGCGAATACAGATTTCAGCCGATATCTGGTCAATCTAATCAGAAATAAATCCAAACACAAAAAATTATATGAATATGCACAGATAAGCGAAAGAATGTTTCAGAGAATAAAAGCCGGCAGAATACCGACGAAAGAATCTCTGATTTCTATTCTGGTATCACTGGAACTTGGGTTTGATGAGGTGAAGATAACCTTGGAAAAGGCAGGATATACCCTGTCTGATTCTATTGCATGGGATGTTGTTGTTAAAACTTTTATATTGGAGTTTGAAAGCACCGGGAACTATGAAAATGCCGCCTACAGAATCAATGATGCGCTTTACGACATGGACATGCCGCTTCTTATGACCCGTGAAAAAATATTTAAAAGTGAAAATTAATGACGTTTTTTTCCTGTGATAATACTTTAGAATCCTGTATATAGCAAGGAAAGCAGCTGCCGCTATATGCTATAAAACTAAATAATATAATATCAGGAGGAAAAACAATGGGAAAATTAAGAGAAATGATAAGAGGTGTTGACCAGTCTAATGAGACAGAGAAAGAGATAGGCGAACAGCTGAAAATCTTAACATCGCTTGGCGAATCAAAGGTAACGATTTTTAGGGGAGAAATAGAAGCCTCTTTAAAAGACGGAAAGACAACAGATGACCTGAAAGTGCCGATTACAAAAGTGCTTGGTTCATATGAGGAATATCGCGCCTATACAAAGCGGTCTCAGGAAGATCTTGCAAGGGATGTCATTTCTTCTTTTAAGACAATGTTTAATGGCGGATCACAGATTGCAGACGGAATCGGTTCATTAGTTAGTAAAAGCTTGAGCGTTTTGTTGGGTGCAGGGTCCGGTGAGGAAATGATGAAAAAGGAATATTTCATTTTAGTGGAATATCCGGCAATCATCAGATATGATGTCGCTTTATGGACAAGGAATATTACCGTAAAATCATTGCAGGAAAGGGCAGAAAATGTAATTGCATGTGTTGCTTATAAATCCGCTGTGGATGTAACCAAACTTGATTTCAACACATTCCTTGGGTGCTATGCAAACGTTCTGCAGGAAAGCTTCGGAACTGACAGAGATAATATCCAGAAAATGATCAGGGAGTCCGCAGAGGTATACGGAATGTTCCAGAAGAGCGGCAACAGAGCTCTTAGCCAGCGTGAGCAGGAGGAACTGGAAGTATATACGCAGAAGGTAATGGACGCAAAGGTGAAAAAATGAGAAATAAAAAACGTATTATCTTCACAATAGTTATGTTTTTGCTTATATGTCTCTGCCCCTGCGCAGCTATGGCAAAGGAAGCACCGAGAGAAAAAAAGGCGTTTACCATACTTGTGTACATGATAGGAAGTAATCTGGAATCTAAATACAGTGAAGCTTCAAATGACATCATGGAAATGAAGTCGGCAATGTCTAAGGAGCAGGGTAGCATTGGAGACAGAGTGAATCTGGTGATAGAGTACGGAGGGAGTAATGAATGGAGTCTGCCTGAACTGGCGGACTCCGCCTCAGGACATGGAAGATTTGAAATCTCCGGAAACGGAATAGAAAACCTGACAAGACTCACTAAAGCCAACATGGGAAACGCAAAAACCCTTGCAGATTTCATAAGTTACGGTATTACTTATTATCCGGCAGAAAAATTTATTCTGATTTTTTGGAATCACGGAAACGGTGCAATTGAAGGATTTGGATATGATGAGTGCTATAGTGGAGACGGTTTGAAGCTTTCAGAGCTTAAAGAAGCCTTTGAGATTTCCGGTATGAAAAATCATGACTTTGCACTGGTTGGCTTTGATGCCTGCCTGATGGGAGGAATTGAAACAGCATGTATGATGCCGGAGAATATCGAATATATGACCGCTTCCGCTGCACCGGAGCCTCTTGACGGCTGGGATTACGGCTGGATAACGATATTAGGTCACGCAGATGTTACAGGGGAGATTATCAGCAGATATATAGCAGACAGGTACTATGCCTATTATATGGAAAAAGAGGAAAAGGCTCCATTGACAATGGCAGCGTTTAATCTTGCCGAAGTCAGGCAGTTTGAGGAAGAATTCGGGGCTGCCGTTATTCGACAGATGCAGTCGGAAGGAGCGGATGAGTATTTTTCGCGCATTACGGAGAGCAGAAACGAATATTACAGTTATGATGCGGCCGGTAATATTTCCAGGCGGGCGGAACTTATAGATGTTCAGTACCTTATTAAAGAACTGAATACACTTTCGGAAGAAGAAAGAATGCGGCTGTCAAATCTTTTATGTGATGCGGCAAAAGTATGGGAAGCAAATATACCTGAACAGGCAAAAGGCGTTTCTGTGTATGTGCCGGATAAGAGAAATGTTTTCCTGGCAAAAGACTGTGAACTATATGAAAACATGGAGTTTATGGAGCCATATAAGAATATGGTGAGCGAGTATTACAGGTACCTGATTACAAGAACAACAGGTAGACTCACTTCTGTTGACATGATTTCATATATTCCTATTGGACAAAGCGGCTTAAGCATTATCTTATCGGATGAAACCGATGTGGAGCTGTCAGATATTCCGGATATGCAAAGTGGCATTGGAACGGAGACTTATATGGATAGAGGGCAGGATTATCTTTTTATAGAAGAAACCCCAATCTACTATCAAAGCATATATAAAGATGAAGAGTATGAGGAACTTTCATGTGCGGTATTATATCAGGATGCACCTTTGCTGCTTATGATACGGGTATATAATGAAAGCGGTATGGGAGAGCTGATAGCGGCATTTCCTTTATATGCGGATGAAAGGACCGGTAAAGGAATAGAAGACTTAAATGCTGGAGAAACCATTATTCCGCTATATCCCATGATTTGCGTTTATCCTGAAAATATGGATGTGTATTCGGAACAATCCATTGATGAAAATTTGCCTGATGTAATTTCGATTGATGGGAACAGATATTATATGGGTGAAGCCATAATCATTGGGGAGGACGGAACACTCAACATCATAAAAACAAAAGGGACGCTTGATAATGTGGGAACAGGGCTGCGTCTGATGGACGACAGACAAAATATCGGTTATATGTAAAGTATTACTTATATTATTTTAAAATTACGAAGGGAATGTAATATTAATATGGGGAAAACACGAGTTTATTGTATTCTTTCGGACGGAACAAATATTTATGTGCCTGTTAAGTCTGAATATAGTCCGTATCCGGACCGGATAACCGGAGAAAGAAAACCAGCATATCTTGGACTAATGCCTAATTTCTTTGGCGGAGCAGTTGAACGTGTAGCTCGCGGACACTATGCCGCAGCTTTATTACTGTCTCTTATCCACCTCTCCGAGCCCACGCGACAAGAGGCAGGATCGTATGCCGTCTTCTTCTTGAAACAAAA
>JAIDPH010000031.1 GCA_029062885.1 Lachnospiraceae bacterium | reverse complement strand
GGATATAACAGCCGCTTATATGCCGCAGAACTATTACGAGGCACTTGACTTTGATAAAACGCCCGTACAGTATCTTGCGGAAAATTATTCAAAAGCTGATGTAACCAAAGCCAGAACCTACATGGGAGGTATGAAATTCACTCATGAAGAAATGAACGGTAAAATCGGGAGTCTCAGCGGCGGGCAGAAAGCGAAGATACTTTTTCTTGATATGGTACTGCGCAAGTCAGATGTGCTGCTGCTTGATGAACCTACCAGGAATTTCAGCCCTCTTTCAAGCCCTGTAGTCAGAGCCGCGCTTCGTAACTTTGGTGGATGTATCATAAGCGTGTCTCATGATAGGAAATATCTGGATGAAGTTTGTGATAAAATTTATGAGCTTAGTGGGGATGGACTTGTGCAGACAGATAAACGGGATTGGTAATATTCTTCAATGACTGATAGTAGGCAATATTATATGTTTTGGGGGATTGAGGCACAAGTATTACCATACGAGGCGCGCTTTCGCTCCGTTTCGGACGCAGCGGTACTAAGATTGCTGAAATACGCAATCTAAGGACCGGCGTCCTCTAAGGGCCTCGCATAGTAACACTTGTGCCTCAATCTATTCACTACATATGAATGCTTGCCTGATTGGCATTCTTGTAATAATATATTTTAATGCTCACTTTTTACGTATTCAGCAACATCGCATAATTCACAATCTAGAATATCGCAAAGCTTATCCAGAGTATTTGTACTTACGCTTTCATTTTTTCTTAAGCGGTCAAGCTGTCCCGTGCTGATTCCATAGGTGTTTATCAGCTTGTATTGTGAAATTCCCCGCTTTTTTAATGTTTCCCATAGTTTAGTATATATTATCATGGCGTTCTCCTTTATTTGTATATGATATTAGGATAAGATGCAAAAAATTCTTGCGTAATGCCCGATAATGGGCTATACTACAACTTGGATATTAGAAGAATGAGCTAAGGAGGAGAAGTGATGGAGATTAGAGCAAAGAAGAAAAGAGTTTGTGTATCGGTAGTATTTATTTTAATAATTGGTATGGCATTGGGAGGGTGCGGTACGTCAGGAGACAGTTCAACACAAATATATACAGCACCGGCTATATCTGATGATGCTGCAACAGATAGCAGTACAATAGCAGATAACTATGGGGAACAGGATGAAGAAGCTGAAACATGGGCAAAGGCACCAAATGATATGGGAGAGATGGAAGAATCTGTTGCGGAATCGACACTGGATGAAATAATAGAAGAGGTCTATAATTATGTGGAAAGTGAAGGAATGGTTATAGTTGAACAAACTGCAGATATCAATGAAATTATTAAGCTTCTTTATATTGCTGAAGGGTATGATGCTTTTGAAATATTTCAAGATTTATGCGATAATGGGCAAATAGTATCTGTTCCTATTGTGCCAGAAGGAATTATTGTATTGAGTTACAATGGTCCGAGATGTGTTTGGGATGGTAAAGGAAATAGTGTTACAGTAAATTTGGACTGCATTAATCCTGATACGGGAGTTGTTCAAAGATTACGAACCTTTTACAGTGAAGATGCCGGTAGATGCTCTCCGGCATTCAATGGCTTAGCTGTTAATGCAATTCAAGCGCGTATGCATTTTAATGAGGACTTAACTCAGATGACAGCAACAGCAACACTTGAGGATGGATCTGTCCATGTTGGCTGGATAGAAGAAAATGGAAGGTTCAATGATGTTTCTTCGATGGTTACGGCTGCTGCCGGTGACTTTGGCGCATTGGTGAATCATTCCAATCCATGTTTTGGATCGGATGGATACTTTTATTTTAGAGATCTTACAAATTCAAATGTGCAGATAAAAAGAGTTCCTATCAATAACTTAACTGTATCTGCAGTAGAGATACTGATTGATAACGATCGATATTCAGCGACTTATTTGAGTCCTTTACCAGATGGAACAATCGAGACTTATCCGGATAAGTGGTATTATTATGATGAAAATATGACATATCCGGCAAGAGGTGGGTATTTTGGCGATTGGATTTCAGCATCTGAATGTGTTGGGATTGAGAACAATGTGATTTACAAATACAGTCTAAGTGAAACAACTCAAAACCATATTACATGGGACGATAATAAAACAGCGCTTATACCAGACATAAATGGGAGAGAAAATTGGAATCTTGTTGTATCACCTGATGCATCCAGAGTCGCATTTTTATCCAAACTTACCGTTGGAACGGATACATCTCCATATTTGTATATAGTTCCGGTTAGCGGAGGCGATCCAATTAAAGTATCTACTAACTACAGTTTTGATGACAGTTTTAATTTTGAAAATTATAGCAGTGGATTTTATTCATCCTGCTTAATAACGTGGGAGTAGTTCAGATGATGTTTTTTATGATAGATTCAAATATTATTTTTTCAATATAAGTATGAGAATAATTTTTGGGGCATTATTTATCAGGGTTATTCCAATATATGTAAAGGGAACAATAGAGGGGGAACTATAATGCGGAAAAAGATGTTTATATTCTGTATCGGTTTATTAACAGTTTGTCTTCTGTGTTCTTGCAGTAGTGAGAACAATTTAATAGAATTTAATAGCAGTGAAACAATAGCAATAGATAATAATGTGGAATCAGAGAATACAACGGAAGATGACATATATACCGGAAATGGTTCTGCATGGTGCTCTGCTCTATTCGATAGTCCATCAACGCAATACAATAATCAATTGGCATTAGTGGCGGCTGAAATGAGCGAAAAGACAGAAGATTCAACCGGTGAAGGAATAAAAAAGCTTTTTGATGAGTATGGGATTCCTGACTATGAGATATATAATTATGGTGGAGATAGCGCTTTTGCAATCGGGCATGATTTATTATACATGGATGGTGTAGATACAATGGTGCTTGTCATAGTGGCGAGAGGAACCCAGACTATTAATGAAGGCATAGGCGATTTGTTTAAAGGTCCACCTCAAGATTTTCTTGACCAGAAGGTTTGGAATAATGTTTATGAATTTGAAGAACTGGTTTGGAATGGATTGAATGAGTATTTAGAGAAATATCCGGAACTTGAAAATACAGACGAGTTAAAAATATTAGTTACAGGACACAGCTTGGGAGGTGCAGCGGCTAATATGACCGCAGCAAGATTTACGCGGTTTGCAGAATGGGGCGGATGGTGGTCTGATGCTGTAGATAAGGAAGATATCTATGCATATACTTTTGGAGCAATAGAAGTTTTGACAAAGGAAGATAACGTTTCAGATGGGTATGAAAATATACATAATGTCTATAATTATTATGATTCGTATGGACCATACGGGAATTTGAATTATACCGATGTGAGTTCAATAAACTCGAAATTCGGGCATACGGAATTGTATTCAATTCATCATAAGGAAGCTGGGATTAATCCGCTAAAGGATTTTGAAAACCATTTGATGGGCACTTATAAGGAAGCCTTAAATAATGTGGAGGAAGATAGCGGTTTCATACAGTTGACATGCGGCGGAGAGCAGCTTATAGAAGATATATTAGAAGAAGATACATTGGCAGAAACAGAACCGGATGAACATGAAATGAATGATGATACGGAAAATATCACATTCTTTTCTGACTTTGTCATAGAAGGAAAATGGAAAAGTGTTGGTGATTATGGCTTTGGACAGGCACAGCCGGGTGCAATTGTTATCTTTGATGGAGTGCATTGTAATTTTTACAGCTCCAGCGACACTTATGCATTATATCAGGAAAATGAAAAATGGCGATTAGACTGTACGGATTTTCTTTTTGCCAATACGGTGAGTTTTACGGTGGAAATCATTGATAATGATAATATTTATGTTTATTATGGTTCTGATGCTACGGAGTTAAGACGCGTAAACTAATATATACATTTTGAGTGGTAAACTTATCTAAAATAGAACTTGCCTGCAAGAGATGTCTGGATCGCGAAGAGTATTATCTGGACAAAAAAGCCATGGAGAGGACTATTGAGGAGCAGAATGCTGAAATTGCTGAAAAAGATGTCGAAATCCAAAAGCTCCGTGCTGAAATCGAGAAACTTAAAAATTCGGATCTGTAAAAAGATAAAGAAGCAAAAAGTGAAAATATGTATAAAAATTTTAGAGTCAAATTTTAATTAAAGCGCCCAATCGTAAAAGACTGAGCGCTTTTGTGATGTCATGTTTGGATGAAAAGCTGCTTTTCAGCATCTGAAAGACTGGCAATTGAAACACCTTTTTTTTGAGCATAGTCACGAATCCCCTTAAGGTTAAGTTTTACCTTTGGAAGCTCGCTTGCCATAATTGGTTCCGGCATAGTTTCTAATTGTTTATAATACTGCTCATAATTAAATTTCCTCATCAGTCCACTCATAATCATACACCTTCCTTATATTGGTTGCTTCGTTTTCATATATGGCTATTTGATATGGATGTAGCATTGCAATATGTTCTGCATTAAAAACTTCACAATAATGTTTAACTAAATCCATATTAGCGGCATGACCTACGATAACACCGTCAAATCCATATTCTACGGATTTGTCCGCAGCAATTGCAAATAAATGACCACCTACACCGGTATACTTAGGATTATCGCATAACATTTTATTGTTTTGTGGGGCAGTACACATCCAAGCCACATATACTGCATGAAAGTCATCGTTCTGACTTAAGGCAATTAATCCTTGAATATCCACCGTTCCACTCACTACCAGAGCATAAATTTCATGTTCTGGCAATAGTTTTACCCAATCTGTATACCAGCCATTTTTCTTATTGAATTTTGACAAAAAGCTCTTTCTTCGTATTCGCACGACCTCTGTTGGTACAAAATCACCAGTTTCATTATCTTTAAGGCATGGTGTAAGATCATCAATCCACACATTTATCATAATATAGACATTTCCTCAGTTTTCTTTTATAAAATTAATAAAAGCAGGGAATATTCCTTACTTTTATTATATACATTAAAAGGCACATTATCAACATATTTTTTTAAGATGAACGAAATACAAGCAATAAGCGTGCCGTAAAATGCAAAAATCAGTTCTACCTAGCCCCCTTATCATAAATCTCCCCAAGCGCCTTCGGCGAATGATTCTTCTTACTAAAGAATATCAGCATCAGAAGCGTCAACACATAAGGAAGCAGCATCACAAGATCCTGATATGTGCTTGGCATTCCCAGTATCTTGACAATTTCATAGCCCGTAGACCTTGCGATTCCGAAGAGCAGGCACGCTCCCAGCGTAGGCATGATCTTCCAGTTGCCGAATATCAGCGCCGCGATTGCGAGATATCCGTATCCGGAATAGATATTGGATGAAAAGTTTGCTGAAATAGAGTATGCAAAACATATACCACCAAGTCCTGAAAATGCGCCGGAAGCCATAACCGCTATCAGCCTTACCTTACTGACATTGATTCCGGCGGCATCGACTGCATGGGGATTGTCGCCGCAGGCACGAAGGTGAAGCCCGAATCTGGTCTTGTAAAGGACAAACCATGCTATGAAAGCAATTACCACGATTACGATTTCAAAAGGATATAAATTAGTAAATACAGCGCCAAGTACCGGAATTTTGGATATAACGGGAATGGTGAGCCTTGATGAAACACCCAATACAAATTTATTGGAAGCAGCACCAAAGACGCTGGCGTTAATCTGTTTGGTAAGGAATTCCGTAAGCGCCATGGCAAGTATATTGATGACAACGCCGCTTATTACCTGATTTGCCTTGAATTTAATGCACAACAGCGCATGGATAAGCGAAAAGAGCATTCCGCCTATGAATGCGAACAGCATAGCAAAATAAAAAGGTATGGGGGAATTTCCCGCAAAGTTACCGGCGATACAGAATGCAAGCAGCGCGCCGCAGAAAGCGCCGAAACCTTGAAGTCCCTCAATGGCGAGGTTGGTAATACCGCTTCTTTCGCAATAGATTCCGCCTATTGCCATAATAAACAGAGGCAGGGCAAATGAGAGCCCGTCAATAATAATGGTATTCATCAGTGTTCCTCCTTCCATCTGTTGACTTTATATTTCACGTAAGCGCCACAGGCACTGAATAATAAAATAACACCCGTGATGGCAGAAGCTATTTCCGGCTGCACGCCTGACGATGAACTCATATATGTACTCCCTTTAGAGATTACGGTAATCAGGAAAGAGGAGAAGATGATACCTATGGGTGAGCTGTTTCCAAGCAGCGCTACCGCAATAGCGTCATAGCCTGTGCTTGCAAGGACACGCGGCTGTATGGATGCAAAATAACCGAGGTAATATGTGACTCCGGCAAGTCCTGCAAAGCCTCCTGAAAGTATCATGGCTAGAACTCTGGTACGTCCTACCTGAATACCGGCATACTCGGCAGCCCTGACGCTGCTGCCTACAGCTTTGATTTCAAATCCAAGAGTGGTCTTTTTAAACAGAAAAGCGGTTACAGCGATTCCTGCCGCTGCCAAAATGATTCCGAGAGGAATATCCAGCTTATAGCTGCCAATCAGGGTGTCTACAAGCGTAAGACGGCTGTTTGCGCCTACATTCCTGGACTGTCTGGATACAGGGTCCACATAGAAGGAATTGATACAGAAGCTGACAATATACTGTATGATATAATTCAGCATAATCGTGGAAACTACTTCGTTGATATTGAAGCTGTGCCTTAAATATCCTACTAAAGCTCCTACCAGTGCGCCTGCCGTAAAGCCTATGATGACTACCAGAGGCTTGGCTATAACAGATGGAAGAGAAGAGTATCCTACCAGAACAGTTGCAGTAAAAGCTCCCGCCAGCATCTGTCCTGAAATTCCGATATTAAACAGGCCGCATTTTAATGCAATTATTACGGAAAGAGATGCAAACAGCATCGGTGTTAATGCATTCAAAAAACTGGTAAAATCTGTAATTATGCCCTTATATCCGGCATATGAAGCTTTGGGTGCAAGACCTGAGCCCTGCAGCAGATTATAATAGGCATAAAAAGGATTTTTGCCAAGGCAGGCAATTACAACAGCGCCCACTATGAGGCTTAAAAGAATTGTAAAAACAGGTATCATATAGCTCTGTCTTTTTTCATGACCAATTGTAGACAGGATAATATGATTTATAATATTTTTCTTATCTTTTTTCATCTGTGTCCTACCCCCATCATGAATTCTCCCACTTCACTGGAAGTTAATGTTTTTGCGTCGGCTATTTTCTGTATTTCTCCATTGTAGATAACGCCGATGGTATCCGCCAGATTCATTACTTCATCAAGTTCCAGAGAAATCAGCAGAATTGCCTTGCCCTTGTCTCTTTGTGATATTATCTGGTTATGTATGTTTTCGATTGCGCCGATATCCAATCCTCTGGTAGGCTGGACTATAATCATCAGATCGCTTTCAAGTTCGATTTCCCTGGCAATTATTGCCTTTTGCTGATTACCGCCGCTCATGGAGCGCACAATGGTGTTATTACCCTGACTGCTTCTGATATCATATTCTTTTATCAGTTTCTCACCGTATTTCAGGAACTCTTCATCATTGATTATGCTATTTTTGGAAAAAGGCTCTTCAAAGTAATTCTTAAGCGCCAGATTGTCCGATAGTGAAAAGTCCATGACAAGTCCGACATTATGGCGGTCTTCAGGGATATATGAGATTCCGGCAAGGTTACGTTTCCTAATTTTATAATGGGTGATATCTACGCCGTTTAAAGTGACGCTGCCTTTGCTGGGCTTTACAAGTCCGGCAATAGCGTCTGCAAGTTCTATCTGACCGTTGCCGGATACCCCGGCAATTACGAAGATTTCTCCCTTGTGAATGGTAAAGCTGACATTCTTAACGACGTCGAACTTGTCCTGGTTTTTAACGGTAAGGTTTTCTACCTTAAGCACTTCTTCTCCAAACTTTGGTTCCGATTTGTCTACCGTGAAATTCACCTCGCGTCCGACCATCATATTTGCCATGACCTTAGTGTCCGTAGACGCCACATCCAGCACATCAATAAGCTTACCGCGGCATAGAATGGCGCACCTGTCAGCTACTTTCTTTATTTCTTCAAGCTTGTGCGTAATCAGAATGATTGTTTTTCCGTTATCGCGAAGCTCTTTTATGATTTTTAACAGAAATTCAATTTCCTGTGGAGTAAGTACGGCGGTTGGTTCGTCGAAAATAAGGATTTCTGCTTCACGATAAAGCATTTTTAATATTTCTACACGCTGCTGCATGGAAACATTGATATCCTCTATTACCTTGGTCGGTTCCACTTCAAGACCGTATTTCTTAGAAAGCTCTGCAATCTCATGATTCGCTTTTTTTAGATCCACACTCTTAATGAAGCCAAGAGTGGTTTTTATGGGTTCCACACCCATAATTATATTTTCTGCAATAGTGTAGTTGCTTACCAGCTTGAAATGCTGATGAACCATGCCTATATTCAATTCTGTTGCATGGTTTGGTGATTCAATCTTGACCTTTTCGCCGCGGATGATGATTTCGCCTTCATCAGGCTCATACATCCCGAAAAGCATACTCATCAACGTAGACTTACCTGCACCGTTTTCACCGAGGAGGGCATAGATTTCTCCTTTTTTTACCTTAATGGTAACATCGTCATTTGCCACAATACCAGGAAAACGTTTGGTGATATGGTTCATTTCAATAATGTATTCAGACATGTATGTACTCCTTTCGGAAGCATTTATAAGAATATTATAAAGGAGAGAAATAAAAAGCGCAAGCTTGACAGCTTGCGCTTAAGAATTTACATTTATAGCACTACCATGTAAAAGTATCCGGTGTTATGCCGTTAAAGTTAGCAGCAGGCACGATTTTACCTGATTTTACCAACTCATATGCAGCATCAATCTTGGAAATAGTATCTGCTGATAACTGATTTCTTCCGTCTGCATTTACATAGCCTGTAGAATCTGTATCTGCCTGCAGGGTTACGTTACCGCCTTTGAAGCTTCCGTCAGCGATTGCATTCAAGGATCTTTCAACATTAAGGTGCATAACTTTAAGAGCAGATGTAAGAACTACGTTACTGTCTCCATTAGCTCCATCGTCGTACTGGTCAACGTCACAACCGATGAATTTAACGCCGTCGGCTTCCTTTACAGCAGTAAGTACACCGTTTCCGGATGCACCGGCTGCTACGAATACAATATCAACGCCTTCAGCTATAAGCGCGTTACCTACAACCTTACCGGTAGCTTCGTCTGCAAAAGAACCGATATAGTTGCCGCCTACATTAGCGCCTGTAACATCTGTTCCTGCGTAAGAAGGAAGCTCTACAACTTCTACGCTCTTCCCTTCTGTCTCGTTCACATATTTAACGCCGCACTCAAATCCGTACTGATAATTTACGTTGGAAGGATAAGCGATGCCGTTTACAACAGCAACTTTGTTTGATGTAGTTTCAAGCGCTGCAGCCATACCTGCGAAGAAACCGGATTCCTGCTCGGCAAAGCACATAGCATAGATGTTATCAACTTCTATAGTGTTGCCGTCTGCATCTGAAGGGAAGCTGTCAACCAGAACAAATTTTACATCAGGATTTTCCTGTGCTGTAGTTGCAATACCTGCAAACTGGAAACCACAGCATACGATTACATCATAATCGGCTACGATATCAGCTACTGCCTGAACGGCTGCCGCTGTATCACCTGTGGGCTCCTGTACGGCTTTTACGCTTGCATCCGGATGAGATTCGATAAATGTCAGGATACCATTGTAGTTATCTTCATTAAAAGAACCATCATCTACACCTGACGGGCTGCTGACAATAGCAATTTTAAGACCTGAACCTGTGCTGTCACCGGATTCTGTACCTTCGGATACATTGCCGTCAGCCTGTCCTGCATTTGATGCATCATTGCCTGAGTTGCCACAGGCTGCTAAAGAAAGCACCATAGCAGAGGCAACAATAAGTGACAAAATTTTCTTTTTCATAATCGTCCTCCTCTTGAACAATTTTAAATAAAGTATAAGTAACATAGATATATTATCATTGTATTATTTTATTTTCAAGAGTCTTTATTATTTATAATACTGTGCCTGTGCTGCAAACATCTTGGCATAAATACCGTCGTCTTTGTATACAAGCTCGTCATGTGTGCCGTATTCCATGATTCTGCCTTCTGAGAAAACGGCAATCCTGTCGCAGAATTTACAGCTTGAGAGGCGGTGGGAGATATATATTGCCGTCTTGCCGCCCACTAAGGTATCGAACTGACGGTAAATGTCATATTCCGCGATTGGATCAAGGGCAGCGGTAGGCTCATCCAGGATGACTACAGGAGATTTTTTGAACAATGCTCTTGCAATAGCAATCTTTTGCTGCTCGCCGTCTGAGGGTTCTATGCCGTTTTCATCGAATGCTTTGAACAACATGGTATCGACGCCGTTTTCAAGAGATTCTACTTTTTCGTCAAGACCGACCTGTGTGATCAGAGAATTAACTTCCGCATTATCATAGTTGTCGTCCAAGACTATATTGTCTTTCATGGAGAACGCAAACAGCTTGAAATCCTGAAATACAGGCGCAAACAGCGACATATATTCATTGTAGTCATATTCCTTAATATTGACTCCGTCCAACAAAATATCTCCACCGGTAGGGTCGTATAGCCTGCAAAGCAGCTTGACGAAGGTAGTCTTGCCGGCACCGTTTAAGCCTACGATGGACAGATGTTCACCCTGATGAAGCGTTATGGAAATATCCTCAAGAACCTTTACGTCGCTTCCGGGATATGCAAACGACACATGGCGAAATTCAAGCGTATGCGGCATAGGCTCTATATGCCGCGAGCCCTTTTCAATTGCGGGCGGATAATTCATAAACAGTACATATTCATGCGCATAGTTTACGCGCTTGATAAATTCCGTAATATTCATTATAAATCCCTGAAGGGAGGAATGTAGTGTGCTGCCTGCGGAAAGCATCTGGGAGAAAATGCCGATGGAAATTTTTCCTGTGATTACCAGAATGCCAAGGTACAAATAAGAAGCGCCGCTTCTTACAACCTGAGTAATGCCGATAACGGTATCCAGAGGAAATTTCTTATCCGCCTGCCATTTCCAGTTGTCCAGACATTCGCGCGTATAACTTTCCCAGCGCTCAACCATCATGTTGTGGGCGTCGTAGAGGCGGATATCTTTACCGTACCTGAAATCCGTCAATTCGTAGCCAAAGTATGAAAAAAGCCGGTTGAGCTTGGAAAGCCTGTCAAACGCCTGGATTTCCAGTTTAGCCGTTTTGCTGTTTACAACGGCATTTACGACAAGCAGAATCGCAATCAGGGCGAATAACAGCGGAGCGTGAAGAATAATAAGTGACACAACACCTGCTATTTTTAATAAATTGGAAATCATTTGAAAAATCTGCATGGAAATCCCATATACTCCTCCGGAGTACCAGGTCATACCCTGGCGTGCTGATTCTATCTGGTCTAATGCTTCTTTATCCTCCGTAAGCTGGAAATCCAGCTCCATAACTCGGAGGCTCATTTCTTCGGTGAAGAAATTCTCCATTTTTTCACCATATTTCTCTAAAATAACATCTGTTATAGAACCTAACAGCGATATAAAAGTACCCCCGACGGCGATTATGGCAGCATAAATAATCAGTTTCTCCACATTTCTTCCGCCCAGAAGCTCGTCAATAATTAACGGCGTTACCATGATGCTGACAAACGGTTGAACGGATTTTAATACGATGTTAGCCGCGGCGCACAGGAAAAAGCCCTTGTACTTTTTCCATGCAATAGGATAAAAATATTTCAGGGTATCTTTTATCGTCTTTTCAGTCATTCTCATGCGCCTCCTCGTCCTTATAATACTGCGCCTGAATCTCAAACATTTCCGCATAGGCGCCGCCTTTATTAAGAAGCTCTTCGTGAGTTCCGTATTCAATCATTTCGCCGTCCTTAAACATGGCTATATTGTCGCAGAAACGTGTTGAGGAAAGCCTGTGCGATATATATACGGCGGATTTATTTCCTACGATTTCATTGAAGTTTTTATATAGGTTATATTCGGCTAATGCATCTAACGCTGCGGTAGGCTCGTCCAAAATAATAACAGGTGCATTTTTATATAATGCCCTTGCCAGAGCAAGCTTTTGTTTTTCACCACCCGAAAAATCGACTCCGTCGTCGTCAACTATTTTCAGAAGCTGCGTGTCTATACCGTTTGACAGGCTTTCTATTTTCTCCTGCATACCGGCTTTTATAAGACAGTCTTCTGAAAGCTCTATATCTGTATCTTCGGGGCATTTCATCGAGACATTTTCAGAAATGGGGAATGCGAAAACCTCAACATTCTGGAAAACGGGAGAGAATAATCTGTAGTATTCGTCTCTTCTGAATCTGCGAATATTTATTCCGTTAAGGAGGATTTCGCCTTCCGTCACATCATATAATCTTAGCAGAAGCTTTATAAATGTCGTTTTGCCGGCACCGTTCTGACCGACGATGGCAAGTTTTTCTTCGGCTTGCAGCGTAAGGTTCAGATTTTTCAGGGCGTAGTCCTGCGCACTCTCATATTTAAATGAAACATTCTTAAATTCAAAGGTATATGAACCGCCATACGGGATGGGTAGAAAATCCCCCTCTTCTTCGGTTTTCAGCTCCATAAAAGAACGGTAATCGTCTACCTGAAGGGAGCGTTTCTTAAATTCACCCATTGCATTTAAGAATTCGGTCATGCATGAGGTAAAAGTGGTACAGAGGCCGAGGTACAGCGTGAAATTGCCTATGGACATGTCCTTGTCTATGACAGTGAAGAACAATATGCCGTAGATTGCCGCAGTAGATAACATTGACATAACGTGCGCAAATTCGGAATTAAATATCCACAGATTACGGCTGCGCAGCATTTTATCCTGCTTATCCATAAGTACCTTATGATGCCTGCCTAATAGCCAGTCTTTCATGCCAAAAAGGCGGATATCTTTGGCATAGTCAAAATTCTGAGTGGCGTTTGCCATATAGTCCAGTTTCCGCCATGTAGGAGCAAGCATTTCCCAGACTTCGCGTCTGTCCTTTTTAACGGTATACTGAAAGAACAGGTATTGTATAATGGAAATAACCGACAGAATAAGTATAATACGCCAGTCAAGAATCATTACTGCCGATACTGTAATGACCATCGTAACAATCTGAACGCCGAAGGCGTAAATAGAACGCATCACCCCTTCGACACCATTATCGTTTCCGCCTGTAGCCTGAAGTGCCTTTTCGTGCATGTCGAGTATTTTCGGCTGCTCTAACATCTGGTAATTCATGGAAAGTGTCTTGGAGACACGTTCGGTAATCATATGCATACGCACGTTGATAAAATAGTACCATTGTCTGTTGTTGGCAAGAATACTTATAAGAGAGACCACAAGATCAATAACTGTTGTTATGGCAAGCAGCTTTATTAACGGAAGAATATCTTTATCGGGTAAAGAACTCTGAACCTGAACTATATCGATTACGAATTTTCCGATAAAGCTGACCAGATATCTCATCATGGAATCCGCCACAATGCCTGAGAAACTGATGATCAGAAGGTGAGGCTGGTACTGCTTTATTTTGTGCAAAATATAGATTGAATTGCTGATGATACCGTATTCTTTATGTAGGTGATTATCGTCCTTTTTCTTCTTTCTGCTTTTTTCCTGCTTTAGCATGATTTTCTCCTAACTGGTTGTGATAAAAATGTACATGGATAATTGTATCATAGCAGTGAGAAAAATCAATTGCGCAATTGAATTAAGCTGTTTTATTCCTGATTAACAATTCTTTACAAAAGTATACAATTTCATAAATTTCGTTTTCATAGTCGCTTTGTGCATTTTGCTCATAATTTTACTTCTAGTTGTACAAAAACTACAAATATTTACTTGATATAAATATAAATTTTTGATAAACTATATAAGATAGTTAAAAAATATATTTGAAAAAAGACAATTTGTAAAAGTATACTTTTCCAAATTGATGTTTGAATGCAGGAACTGAGGTTATGAATAGAAGAAGAATATACAAACTATTATCGGTAGTGGTTGCGGCGTCAACCCTGATTACGGCATGCGGTAACACCGGGGAAAACGGTGCTGACAGTGCAGGAACAGGCGGTGAGACCGTTCAGGAAGAAGTTAAAGAACCTGTCATAGTCGGAACATGGCCGGCATCAGGAGCTGAGGTAATAGGCGGAGCAAAGATATCAGACCGTACTGACGACGCATACATATGTGAAATCGAACAGGACGGGGACGGATGCGCTTTTAATATTGAAATACCTGAAGACGGTTTTTACGATTTGGACTTTGTAAGCGCAAGCGAGGGCGGCTATAAAGAAAATTTTGTATCGGTAGATGGGGAGAGTGCAGGCTCAATTGTTAATGAGGACACGGAGTTTTCGGATACGATTGTAAAAAGAGTATACATGGAAGCGGGAACACACAGAGTTGAAGTAACCAAGAGCTGGGGCTGGATTCGCATTAAGAGCCTTGTAGTCTTAGAATCTGAAGAATTGGATATGAGTATTTATGAAGTTACGGCAGGTCTTTGCAATCCCAATGCTTCCGAAGAAGCGAAAAGGCTGTACAGCTACCTTTTAGATATATATGGAGAAAAATTCCTTTCAGGCCAGTATTGTGATACCGGACAAAACGGAAAGGAGTTTCAGGTGGTTAGGAATGCTACCGGCAAGACTCCGGCGGTTCTGGGACTGGATTTTATAGAGTATACTCCGTCGCGTGTAGAGAACGGAAGTATAGGACATTCGACTGATTTGGCACTTAATTTTTGGAACAGCGGCGGTATTGTTACATTCTGCTGGCATTGGAACGCTCCTTCAAAGTACCTGACAGGGCAGTGGTACAGTGGATTTTACAATGATTATACGAATATTGATTTAGCGAAGATAATGAATGGTGAAGACGCGGAAGGTTACGACCTTCTGATGAAGGACATTGATGCTATAGCGGGACAGCTTCTTATTTTAAAGGAAGCGAAAGTTCCCATATTGTGGAGACCGCTTCATGAAGCGAGCGGAGGCTGGTTCTGGTGGGGAGCTGCCGGACCGGAAGCTTATAAGAAATTATACATATTGCTTTATGAACGGCTGACGAATGAGTATGGTCTGGATAACCTGATTTGGGTTTGGAACGGACAGGATGCGGAGTGGTATCCGGGAGATGAATATGTGGATATAGTCAGTGAGGACATATATCCCGGTGAGAGGGTCTATACTTCACAGGTGAATTCGTATCTGAATGCCGCAGAGAACTATGGTACGGAAACAAAGATGGTACATATGTCGGAGAACGGTTGTGTATTTGATCCGGAAATTGCTAAGCGTGACGGAGCAATGTGGGGAATGTGGTGTACATGGCAGGGTGAGTTCGTAGCCAAGGATACGGCCATATTCGCGTTGAGCGAACAGTATACGGAAGAATATATGCTTAAAAAGGCATATGAAGACGAGAATGTTATTACATTGGAAGATTTACCGGATCTGACGACCTATGAGATTCGGGAAGAGTTAAAATAAGTAAAGGGAGAGGTAAGAGTATGAAACGGAGGAAAACCGGCAAAAAAGTCATCGCACTTATATTAGCAGCGACCATGGCGTTGACCCTGTCTCCGATGGCAGGCTTGGAAAGCTATGCAAGAACAGACTTAACAATGGATGACTTTGATGAAATCATCAGCACGTATAATATTGACGATTCTATTCCGACTTATAAGAATTATATGGCGGAATATGGAACCATGAGCCGACCGGACAGGGTTATTGAGATACCGGCGGGCGGATATGTGCGGTACGAGGAAAGCGATGCAGAAGCTGTGCCTGATGTGTACACTGATTACGAAGGTATGGCGGGAGAGAGTGTTCTGACGAGTGAGGACTCTCTGATTGAGTTTGAAGTAGAGGTACCGGAAAGCGGTCTGTATAATCTGTCTGTAGTATACTATCCGGTAGAAGGCAAGAACTCAGATATACAGAGAAGTGTATTCATAGACGGCGCGTTGCCGTTTCAGGAGATGTCTCTGCTTACCTTCCCGAGAATTTGGACTAATTATGTAGAGAACAGCTATTTTGACGAACATGGTGTCAAAATCATGACATGGGAGAAGGATAATCAGGGTAATGATGTAAAGCCTCAAACCATGGAAGTGCCTGAGTGGCAGAGCAGATATTTATATGACAGTGACGGTTATGTTACTGAGCCGCTCTCTATTTATTTTGAAGCGGGAAAACATACTGTTTCCATGATTTCTTTAAAAGAACCCATGCTTATAAATAAGCTTGTGCTTAATAGCGAAGGTGTTATCAATTCTTATGAACAGGTGAAAGCTGCATGGGATGCAGCGGGAGCATCAGATACGGTGAATGAGCAGATTGTCCTGGAGGGTGAATATGCTACTAAGACATCTTCACAGATGTTATATCCTCAGCAGGATCAGTCGTCGCCTTCTGTTTCACCTGCCAGCTCGAAAGAACTCTTGAACAATTCCATCGGCGGTAATTCATGGAGGCTTGTAGGTCAGTGGATAGAGTGGGAATTTGATATAAGTACGGCGGGATATTACAATATTTCCCTTTATGATAAACAGAATTTCAGCAGAGGTGTTCATGTTTCCAGACGTATAACCATCGATGGCGAGGTCCCGTTTGAGGAAATGTCCGATTATGCGTTTAAGTATGGACAGAGTTGGAGAGAGGATGTTCTATCCGATGAAAACGGAGAAGCATATAAGTTCTATCTTGAGGCAGGACATCACACCATCCGCATGGAGGCAGTTCTGGGTGAATTCTCAGAAATAGTCGGTTTGGTCGAAGAATCAGTTCAAAAACTGAACAGTATATATAGGGAAGTTATCAAAGTAACCGGTGTAAGCCCTGATACTTTCCGTGATTATCAGATAGAAGCAATACTTCCCAATCTGACGGGAGAGCTTATAGAGGCGAGGGATATCCTTAACGAAGCGCTTACTCAACTCGATCAGGTGGCAGGAAAGAACAGTGATAAAAAGACTGCGCTCCTTACCATGCGCGATCAGTTGGATGACCTGATTGCAGATAATGAGTATTTTGTGCGTACCATTACTTCTTATAAGATAAATGTCAGAGCGCTTGGAACATGGATTACACAGGTAATCAGCCAGCCTCTGCAGGTTGACAGGATCAACATATATTCACCGGGTGTAAAGATTAAATATGAGAACAGATCATTCTTTGCAAGCGCGGGCTATGAATTCCAAAGACTGTTTTATTCTTTCATTATTGATTATAACAATATCGGTAGTGTGACAGAAGATGGCGGAGGCGAGTCGATTACACTCTGGATAGGTTCCGGACGTGATCAGGCGAACGTTATCAAAGCTCTTATAGATGACAGCTTTACTAACGAGACCGGAATCGGCGTCAATGTTCAGCTTGTGGATATGTCTACCTTATTGAAAGCAACATTGGTAGGAGAAGGTCCTGATGTGGCTATACAGGTCGCAAATACAAACGGTATTGCAGGCGCGGTTCTGAATACCGGTAATGACACTCCTGTTAATTACGGAATCAGAAATGCAGTGCTGGATTTGCAGCAGTTCCCTGATATAGATGAAGTTATGGCGAGATTCCCGGAAGCGGCGACGCTGCAGTTTACGTTTGACGGCTCCACCTATGCGCTGCCCGAGACGATTACTTATCCGGTTATGTTCTATCGCAAGGATATACTGAAAGAAATTGGTTTGGAAATACCCGAGACATGGGATGATGTAAAGGTAGCGATGACCGTGCTTGCAAAGAACCAGATGGAATTCGGAATGCTGCCTACCGAGCAGGTATTTGCTTCCCTTCTGTATCAGAACGGAGGAACTTATTATACGCAGAACGGTGAGGCATCTGCGCTGGATTCGGATATAGCGGTAAGTACATTCAAGGATTTCTGTGAATATTATACGGATTATAAACTGGATAAAGAAACAAGTGTACAGGAAAGATTCCGTACAGGTGAATGTCCTATTATCATAGCGGATTATACTGATTACAATAACTTTGCAGTATCTGCACCGGATATTGCCGGATTGTGGAGCTTTACGCAGATACCGGGTACTGTTAAGGAAGACGGCACGGTGGACCATTCCGTAGCGAGCACAGGACTTGCAAGTATGATTATGGCGGATACGGAACATCCTGATGCAAGCTGGGAGTTCCTGAAATGGTGGACCAGCGCTGAGACACAGACCATGTACGGACGTGAGATGGAAGGTCTGATGGGCTCCGCAGCGAGAGTTCCTACCGCAAACTACGAGGCATTCTTAAATATGCCTTGGCCGGTAGATGACTTTGAAGCATTGAAGGTATCTATGGAGTGGGTAAAGGGAATACCGCAGGTACCCGGCGGATATTATTCATGGCGTAACGTATACAATGCTTTCTATACTGTGGTAACGGAAACGGATACAGCGATGCCCAGAGAAGAGCTCATGGATAAGGTTGTATATATAAATGCAGAAATTGATTATAAGCGTGAAGAACTAGGACTTGACGCGGGAAGCGGAAAGTAGAAGGAGGAGAAGATGGCAGAAAATGGTAATACCTCTGAGGTAAAAATATCGCAGGAAGCGCTTGATATAGCTAAAAAACAGGCGACTCTTTGGTATCAGATCAAAAGAAACAAAGCTTCATATATGTTACTTGCACCTTATTTTATAATGTTTTTCTTCTTCACAGTGCTTCCGGTTGTGATGAGTGTTGCTTTCAGTTTTACCTATTATAATATGCTGGAGATGCCGGAGTTTATAGGTTGGAAGAATTACATAAAATTGTTTTTGGAAGATGATATTTTCCTGAAGGCGTTAAAGAATACTATGATTCTTGCGGTTATAACAGGACCGGTCAGCTACTTCCTGTGCCTGTTGTTTGCATGGATCATCAATGAATTCAAAGGATGGCTGAGAGCTTTTCTGACATTGATTTTCTATGCGCCAAGTATCTGTGGTAATGCGTACGTGGTGTGGAATCTGATTCTTTCCGGCGACCGTTACGGATATCTGAACGGTATTTTGATGAAGCTGGGAATATTGGATGAAGCAATAATATGGATGAAGACTGAGAAATACGTTCTTCCTTTCCTGATAGTAGTGCAGTTGTGGCTGAGTTTGGGAACCGGATTCCTTTCATTTATTGCAGGTTTACAGACGGTTGATAACTCATTATATGAAGCGGCGGCGCTGGACGGTGTCAAGAACCGTTGGCAGGAACTTTGGTATGTGACGCTTCCTGCTATGAAGCCGCAGTTGATGTTCGGTGCAGTTATGCAGATTACACAGGCATTTGCTATTGCGGATGTTTCAATACAGCTTGCCGGAAATCCTTCAGTCAACTATTCAGGTGCAACAGTAGTAACGCACCTTCTGGATTACGGTACGGTACGTTTTGAAATGGGTTATGCTTCAGCTATTGCAACGGTGCTGTTCCTGCTGATGGTAGGCAGCAACCTGTTAGTACAGAGATTATTAAGGAGGGTGGGAGAATAATGAGCAGACAAAAAGATTATTTGAAACCCTATAAAAAGAGAAGATTCTTTAAGCCTAAGCAAAAGAAACTGAATCGTTCCATGGCAGGAAATACCCTGTTGTTTGTTGTAATGGCATTCTGCGGAGTGGCAATGGTACTTCCGCTGGTTATGGTAATTAACAACTGTTTAAAGCCATTGGATGAATTGTATCAGTTCCCGCCTAAGATTTTTGTAAGGAATCCTACTTTAGAGAACTTTTCGGATTTGTTTACCATGATGAGTGATTCATGGGTGCCTTTTTCAAGGTATATACTGAATACTATCATCATTACAGGCGGCGGTATGGTAGGGCATGTTATTATAGCTTCCATGGCGGCATATCCGTTAGCAAAACACAGATTCCCAGGTAAAAATATTCTGTTCCAGATGGTAGTCCTTTCCATGATGTTCCACTGGACTGTTACCCAGACACCGCAGTATATGATTATTTCATGGCTGCATATTAATAACAGTTATTGGGCATTGATTCTGCCTGCATGTTCTTTTGGTATGGGTCTTTACCTGATGAAGCAGTTCATGGAGCAGCTTCCGGATTCCCTTATGGAATCTGCCAGACTTGACGGTGCGAGTGAGTGGCATATTTTCTGGACAATAATAATGCCTAACGTAAAGCCTGCATGGCTGACACTGGCAATCTTCCAGTTCCAGCAGATGTGGGGCAACACGGGAAGCACATTCCTTAGGGATGAAGAATTAAAGCCTTTGCAGTATTCCCTGCAGCAGATTGCGGCAGGTGGTACGGCAAGAGCCGGAGCGGCGGCGGCAGTAACATTTATCATTGCAGCCGTACCTATCAGCTTCTTCCTGATTTGCCAGAGAAACGTTTTGGAAACCATGACTTCATCCGGTATGAAAGATTAACAGGAGGGAACGGAGATGAAAAAAATCATTCAGCTACGAAAAATCATAGCCCTCTGCATGACAGTGTTTTTATTGGCGCTTATGGCAGGCGAAAATGTATATGCCACTTCTCTTCCGTATGATACATATAATTATGACTACCGGGAGTATATCCATTTTACGCCGGCGCCATATATACCATCCGGAATGGTGAAAGGAGAGGACTTTACATGGAACGGTGAATCTATCGGAAAGTTCGTGACTCCTCAGGATCTCTGTCAGGCAGACGACGGAAATATTTATATAGCAGATACGGGCAATAACCGTATCGTGGTATTGGACCATGATATGAAAAATGTGGTGAATGTGATAACCACTTTTGATAATGAAGGAAGCGAAGACACATTTAAGCAGCCATATGGCGTATGTGTTTCCGAAAACGGACAGATATATGTTGCTGATTCCCAGAACAATCGTGTGGTAGTTTTAAATAAGGACGGAAGTCTGGAGAAAATAGTGGCTAATCCGCAATCGGAAAGTTTGGAAGACGGTTATATATTCGTGCCTTTGAAAGTTGCAGTAGACTATGCGGACAGAATCTATGTAATCGCACAGAATATGTTCGAGGGTATAATGGTATTCGAGAGCAACGGCAGTTTTTCAAGCTTCTTCGGAACCATCGAAGTACAAATCAGTCTTTGGGAAAAGTTTTGGAAGCGTCTTGCAACTAAAGAGGAGCGTTCTAAGCAGGTATTGTTTATTCCTACCGAGTTTACCGGTATCGACATAGATCCGGAGGGCTTCGTATATGCTTCAAATATTGATCCGACCGGTGTGCAGGGTGTCAGAAGACTGAATCCCAGAGGAGAGGACGTAATTAAAAAAGGTGAGAACGGTAATGTAGGCGGTGACCTTTGGATTGACGGCAGCACTGATTATGCCGGACCGTCACAGCTTACTGATGTGGTATACAGACAGAACGGTATATACTCCTGTCTGGACCGTAAGAGAGGGCGTATCTTTACCTATGACCATGAAGGCAACCTTTTATATATATTCGGTGGTTTAGGCACTCAGGAAGGAACTTTCCAGATGCCGGTAGCAATTGAAGATATTGGTGGTATGCTGGTGGTATTGGACGCAACTACGGCTTCAATACTCTGTTTCTCAGAGACTGAATATGGCAGACTGATAAATGAAGCAGTGTCGCTTCGGTATGACGGTGATGAAGCTGAGGCTGTAGATTTATGGAACAGAGTGTTAGAGTTAGACGAAAACAACGAGCTCGCCAATACCGGTATCGGTAAGGCATATCTTACAGCCGGAGATTATGTATCTGCGATGAAATACTTAGAGCTTGGAATGAACCGCGATTATTATTCCGTAGCATACAGGCGTTACCGTAACGGAATGCTGACGGAAAATGCAAGTTATTTCCTGACAGGCGCGGCAGTATTGATAGTTGCCTGGCTTATATATAAGAATGTAAGAAAGAGAAAGAAAGGGGGAGCAGAGAATGCGTAAATATTTTTCTAAGGAAAAGTGGAAATACATGTTCTATACCATATCCCATCCCATGGACGGTTATTATTGGATACGTCATGCGGAGAGGGGTAGTGTTCCCCTTGCTATATTAATGGTAATTGTTTTTTCGATTTGCTTTACGGCGAACAGGCTGCTTGCCAGCTTTGTGGTCAACGATTTAGACCCCAGGTCTGTAGACAGCCTCTATGAGCTTTCAGGCGTACTTGCTTTCTATCTGTTGATTTGTGTCGGAAACTGGTCTATAACCTGTCTGCTTAATGGAGAGGGAAGGCTTAAAGACATTGCGATAGCGGTGGGGTATGCTACAGTACCCATAAGTATCGTATTGGCTGCGGCAACCGTTATCAGTCAGGTGATCGCGGATGATGAGGAAGCCTTCTATGTACTGATTCTGGTAGTAGGGATAGCTTACGGACTCATTATGATGCTTATAGGTATAATGCAGGTTCATAATTATACGCTGGGTAAAACACTGCTGACCCTGTTTTTAACTATTGTTGCTATGTTGATTATCGTATTTCTGTTACTGCTTCTGAGTAACCTGCTTGGTATGGTATTTAATTTCTTCAGAAGCATCTACACAGAGATTATTTTCAGAACATAGGAGGTATGGCATGAAATCATCAAATAAAACAAAAAATAAACTTCCTATGAGTCTTACTAAAAAAATTGTGCTTACTATTTTGGGAGTAGCCGTTATAGCGGCGGTTATTTATCTGTTGTATTATGTGATACATTATGTGTCATACAACAAATACAAGGATTATCTTTCTTCATATGAATACGAGCAGGGCACGGAATATACTCCAATTGCTGATTCGTCACCAAGTGTTTCAGGTATGGAGTTAGTATGTGAGAATGAATATTTAAAATTGTATACGGACACCACTGTTGCAAGTATAGCGGTATATGATAAGCGCGACGGTTCGGTTACATATTCTAATCCGCCGGATTCAGACAATGATACAACGGCGAATGCCAGTATTAAAAACTATATGAAGTCACAGTTCATCTTAAGCTACTATAACTCTGACGTAAAATCCGGAAATATGGATTCATTCAGTCAATCAGTAGCTAAAGGACAGTACAGAATGGAAAGCATTGAAAACGGAATACGTTATATCTACCGCGTGGGAGAGCTTACGGCATCTAACGGCGCAGAAGCTATTTCGTTTGAGATTCCGTTAGAGTACAGACTCAACGGTGATGCTTTGGATGTATCAATTCCGGTATCAGGTATTGTGGAGTACGGAAACGGTGCCGTATATCGTATACAGTTGTTGAATTACATGGGAGCTGCCGGTAATACGGAGAACGGATATATCGTAGTACCTAATGCATCCGGCTCGCTGATTAATTTCAATAACGGAAAAGTATCGTCAGCGGCATACTCACAGTATATTTACGATATTGACCCGTTAGCTGCTAATTATACTACTACGGAGAATGTGGAAAGCGCTAAGCTGCCGCTTTTCGGTATCTGCAGGGAGAACAGAAGTATTCTGGTTACTGTGGAAGACGGAGCGTCTACATCATTAATCAGCGCTAACGTTTCAGGTATGTTTAACGATTATAACTATGCTTATCCTACGGTAGTGTTACGTAATACGGATAACCTGCGTATGTTTGGCAATACTACACAGGATATATTCGTTATGGAGCCTGACGCTTATGATATTAACTTTAAGGTAAAATATACATTCCTGACGGAAGAAAACAAAGGATATGCAGGGCTTGCAAATTATTACAGAAATCGCCTTATTGCAGAAGGTGTGCTTACACCTTCGGGAACAAATGGTGATATTCCATTGTATTATGATATTATTGCTGCAACCAGAGAAACTGCACATTTTCTTGGAGTACAGCGCTTACATACCTTTGCAATGACTACGTTTGATGAAGCAGGAAAAATTTCGGACGATTTGGCGGCGAATGGAATAAACAGCCAGGTCATGAATCTGCAGGGTTGGTTTAATAAAGGTTATTATCACGATGCTCCTCACAATATAAGAGTAATCGCAAAACTCGGTGGAAGATCAGGACTTAAGGAACTTCAGGAAACTGTATCGAATAACAACGGAAGACTTTATGGTGATGTAGCATTTCAGGAAGTGACATTTGCTGATAATGGTTTCAGTTATAACATGGAAGGTTCACGTTACTACGGAGCCGGTTATGTGGCGTCTTTGGGTCAGGTGAATCCAACCACGCTGCGTAATACTTCAGGGTTAGGCTATGGTGAGACCAGATATGATTTGCTTTCTCCTAAGTTCCTGCCAAGATATGTTCAGAAGTTCGCAGCTAAGATTGAAAAAATTGATATTGAAGGAATCTCACTTAGGGATTTAGGTAATAAGCTGCATTCAGACAAGAAACGTACTAACCTTATAAATAGGGAAGAAGCTCTGGATGTAGTGCTGGCACAGTTGGATATACTGGAAGGCACGGGCAAAAAGCTTATGACGAATTCCGGTAACGCTTATAGCTTTGTATATAGTACAGATATCATTAATGTACCTATAACAGACAATAATTATCCGATTGTGGATGAAAATATTCCGCTTTATGAAATGATTATACACGGAAGTATCTCTTATTCCACGAAGCTTATGAACTACCAGGATGAGGAAGATATGACAGAAACCGTGCTTATGGCAATTGAAGCGGGAGCTGCTCCACACTATGTATTTACATGGGATGAATCCAGCAGGATGAAGAATACCGGACTTAACAGGTATTACGCAACCACGTATGAAACGTGGAAAGCTGAAGCAGTGTCGATTTATAATCAGATTAACGATGCGCTTAAATATGTATCCGGCGCTGTTATGACAGACCATCAGATACTGGACAACGGAGTCAGAAAGGTAACTTATGACAACGGAGTGATAATCTATATTAATTATGATAACGAAGCTAAGCAGGCGGATGGTCAGGAGATTCCGGCCATGTGGTACAGATTGGAGGGGATATAAATGAAAAAAGCTGAAGTAAAAAAGAAGAAAAAGCTGACGCTTCTCCAAAAACGCAGTTTGACCGGATATCTGTTCATTCTGCCATGGTTTGTGGGCTTTCTGCTGTTCTATGTAAGGTCGCTGTTTATAACGGGTCAGTTCGCATTTTCTAATCTGACCATTGATGCAATAAACGGAGGCTATAACCTGGAATGGGTAGGCATTGAGAATTTCCGATATGCATTCAGGGTGCATGGTACATTCAAGCAGATACTGACAAGTTCAATCATGAATATGTTGATTGACGTACCGCTGATCATCTTTTTCAGCCTCTTTATGGCGATGCTGCTGAATAAGAAATTTCCCGGAAGGGCGATAGTACGTGCAATCTTCTTCCTTCCGGTAATATTGAATTCCAGTGCTATATCATCAGCAATGGAGATGTGCAGTCAGATGATGCAGGGTGGTCTTTCGACTCAGGCAGCGGAGGTGACGGCCTCGGTAGGCAACACCATAGCGCTTGACCTTGATTATCTGATAGATACATTCATGAGTCTGGGGTTGCCAGCTTCCATACTGGATTATATTGTAGCGGCAGTAGCGCGTATCAATGATATTATTTCAGCATCCGGAGTGCAGATAATCATCTTCATAGCGGCGCTGCAGTCCATTCCGGGCTCTATGTATGAAGTTGCTAAGATTGAAGGCGCTACAGGCTATGAAACATTCTGGAAGGTAACCTTCCCAATGGTGATGCCGCACATTATTACCAACGTGGTGTATACCATTGTGGACAGCTTTACGGAGAGTCAGGTTGTGGAGCTTGCATATGATACGGCATTCACGTTATTCAATTATGGACTCAGTTCCGTATTCAGTCTTGTCAGTACGCTGATTACCTGTATCATATTGGTTGTCGTGTGCGGAGCGATACAGAAGCGGACATTCTATTATAACTAGGGAAGGGAGAAGAAGAAAATGCAGAAAGAAGTCGTTAAGAAGAATTATTTTGCAAAAATAAAAGAAGTATTTCAGGACCCTGACCAGACCAAGAGTCTGCTTAACAATATCAAAAATTTTGTTTTGACGCTCGGAAGGATAGCTATTCTGGTAGGCGTTGGGTATGTAATTCTTTCTCCGGTAATAGGAATGTTTGTTAATTCTATTTCCTCGAATAAAGATGCGTACAATCCTATGGTATTCGTTTTGCCGCAGAATCCTACTTTGGAAAGATATCAGCTGACAATAGAGCGGCTGGGTTACTTTTCCACTATGGGCAAGGATTTACTATATACGCTGACTCTGACATTGTTAGAGCTTGTCGTATGCTCTATGGTCGGATATGGATTTGCCAGATTTGATTTTCCGCTGAAGAAGTTTCTCTTTGGCTGTGTAGTCATAATGATAGTAATACCTTCCCATGTAATCATGCTTCCGGTATATATGACTTTCAGAAGTTTTGACCCGTTTGGATTGGTTACTGCAATAAGGGGTACTTCCGGGCTGATGGGCTCAGTAGCACCCATGTATATCATGACTTTGCTTGGGTGCGGGGTAAGGTCAGGACTATATATATATATATTCAATCAGTTTTTCCGCGGGCTTCCTAAAGAAATTGAAGAGGCAGCCTTAGTGGATGGGGCAGGCGTATGGTACACATATTTCAGAATCATGCTTGTGAACGCTATGCCCGCTGTCATAACGGTAACGGTATTCTCTATCGTATGGCAGTTCAATGATACTTTTTTTGCAAAGCTATTTCTGATCAGCCAGGATGTGGTAATCAGTAAGAAGGTATCCGCATTACAGAGCACCATTGCGAATATCGATAAGATTCTGGATGTCACTATTCAGGAATTATATCTGGATGCGGGCATTATACTGGTAATAATACCCATCATCATTATCTATTGTGTGCTGCAGAAATACTTTATAGAAGGCGTGGAGAGAAGCGGTATCGTAGGCTAATCTTCCACAGCCGGATTCATCAACTTTACAATAAAAAAAGGAGGAATGAAAAAGTTGAAGACGAAAAAATTATTAGCTTGTCTTATGGCAGGCGCAATGGTACTTTCCCTGACAGCTTGTGGCAATGATGCAGATCAGCCGGTCAATGACCAGACTGATAATGAAACCACAGTAGAGACACCGGTTCAGGAAAATACGGAAGCTGATGCTCCGTCGGAAAGTACTGAACAGGCTCCGACAGCAGTTGAAGCCAGCATTGATTTTGAGGATGGAAGCTGCAGTTTCGTAGCTCCCTACATGCAGCCGGGAAATGCAGCAGAAATAGAGCTGTCAGTTGCTGACTTTAACGGCAGCAAGGCTCTGCAGGTAAAGAATCTGAATGGAAACGCTCCATTCGTTGCTATTGATGTTGCAAGCCTGCTGGGTGCAGACGTATCTAAGGTAGCAAATATTGAAATGGATTTAGGCGTGTCATTTGACAGTGGTAAGTTCAGCGCAGTTTCCGGTGCGATTCTGACATGGAGCGGTGATGACGCACATGAGACTTCCAATGACTGGAGTGTATACATGGAAAACGCCAATCCGAAAACGGCATCAGCTTCTGTAGACGGTTTTGTCGCAGATGCCGGAAATCTTTTAATTGTCAGCCTGACTGATGATGTCAGCGCTAAAGCAGGTAATGGCAGCGCAACACTTTATATTGACAATATCCGTTTCCTGGATGCTTCAGGCAGTCTGGTAGGCGCAGATACTTCAGTAGCTTTCGTAGCTCCTGACGGTTTCGAGAGCAATGGTCCTGACAGAAGCAATCTGGCAGAGCTGACAAAGGCAGTTGAGTTTACAGGTTTCGCTACATCTGCAGGCGCTTGGGCACAGGCAGGATTTGATATGCCTCAGGAAATCATTGATGCATTGGTACCGGGCTCTGTAGTAGAGATCACGTATACCAATCGCAACGCCCAAAAGACAATAGGAAATCGCGAATGCGCTCGTGTGATGGAGAAAATAATCGTG
>JAIDPH010000309.1 GCA_029062885.1 Lachnospiraceae bacterium | reverse complement strand
TTTTGCAAGCTGCGGATAATATTCATTCGTTACTGTATTACTTGCCAGAAAAGCATGGATACCGAAATGCTTTACTCCTTTTTCCTTAAGAATTCGGAATCCCTCAAACATCTGCTCTGTAGTAAAACCATATTTGGCGTCTCCCGGATTATCCATAATTCCATTGCTCATCTGAAATACTCCGCCCGGATTGTAGCGGCAGCTAATTGTTTCCGGCAACTTTCCAAGTATATTCTCAAGATAATCAATATGCGTAATATCGTCCAGATTAATAACAGCTCCTATTTGCGCCGCATATTTATACTCTTCTGCCGGTGTTTCATTGGCGGAAAACATCACATCATCGCCCTTAATTCCGAGTGCATTACTTAACATCAGCTCGGTCAGTGAAGAGCAGTCACAGCCACAGCCGTATTCATGTAAAATATTGATTAAAAACGGATTTGGCGTCGCTTTTACCGCAAAATATTCCTTAAAACCTTTATTCCATGCAAAAGCCTCTTTCACTGCCTTCGCGTTCTCTCTTATACCTTTTTCATCATAAATATGAAAAGGCGTTGGATATGTTTTTACAATCTCCGCAACCTTTTCCTTTGTCACAAATGGTACTTTTTTCATTTTATGTATGTCTCCTTTATGTAATATCATATATTCTCAATCTGCCAGTCAATCGGAGTTACGCCGTTCGAGCTTAAGAATTCATTGGCCTGACTGAAATGCTTACACCCGAAAAATCCGCGATATGCCGACAGTGGACTCGGATGCGGTGCCTTTAATATA
Organism: Lachnospiraceae bacterium; assembly: GCA_029062885.1. GTDB lineage: Bacteria > Bacillota > Clostridia > Lachnospirales > Lachnospiraceae > UBA3282. The sequence continues at coordinate 4,493 of JAIDPH010000309.1, read as the reverse complement.
AGATGCTTCGGATTAGTCAGCATGGGAATCTTACTCTGTGCCGGACGTCCCCATAGAAGGTATACAATGGGCCTATCCTGTGCATTTACAACATTTATCACTGCATCCGTAAACTGCTCCCAGCCCTTTCCCTGATGGGAATTTGCCTGATGTGCGCGAACAGTAAGCACAGTGTTGAGAAGTAGTACACCCTGATCAGCCCATTTTTTCAGATATCCGTTATTTGGGATATAACAGCCAAGATCATCATGCAGTTCCTGATAAATATTCTGCAAAGACGGAGGTATTTCTTTTTGATCTTCAGGTACGGAAAAACTCATACCATGCGCCTGATGTTCATTATGATAAGGGTCTTGTCCCAACAATAACACTTTTACTTCATTTAACGGTGTAAAATGAAAAGCATTAAAAATATCATCTGCCGGTGGGTAAATTACAACCCTGCTATATTCTTCTTTAACGAACTGATAAAGCTGTTTATAATACGGTTTTCTAAATTCCCCGGAAAGCGCCTCAGCCCAGTCATTACTTAGCATTGCCATAAATACGCCCCCTATATTCTTACGGAAATACCCTTATCTCTTAAGTAATGTTTCAAATCTAAAATTTCCATTTCTTTAAAATGAAATAATGAAGCCGCTAATGCCGCATCCGCCTTTCCCTGTGTGAAAGCGTCATAGAAATGTTCCATCGTTCCAGCACCGCCGGATGCTATTACAGGAATCGATACATTTTCAGAAATCATCCTTGTAAGCTCTAAATCATACCCGGCTTTAGTACCGTCACCATCCATGCTGGTCAAAAGAATTTCTCCTGCGCCCAGTCTATCAGCTTCCATCGCCCATTCAACCGCATCTATACCCATATCGATACGGCCTCCGTTTTTATATATATTCCAACCGTTTCCATCTGCACGCCGCTTCGCATCAATCGCTACCACCACGCACTGACTGCCAAATTTATCGGCTGCATCGGAAATCAGCCGGGGATTCATGATTGCAGCTGAATTAACAGAAACCTTATCCGCACCCTCACGCAAAATTGCCTTAAAATCATCCACACTACGGATGCCGCCGCCTACCGTAAAAGGGATAAATACTTTTTCGGCAACTTTCCTAACCATTTCTACAGCAGTCGCTCTTGCATCTGACGAAGCGGTGATATCTAGAAAAACAAGCTCATCCGCACCTGATTTATCATAAGCGGCTCCGACCTCTGCCGGATCGCCCGCATCTTTAAAATTCACAAAATTAACGCCTTTTACAACTCTTCCATCTTTTACGTCCAGACAGGGAATAATTCTTTTAGTATGCACTGGCTGCCTCCCATCTTATCCGATATGTTAATTTGTAACATCCAGAAAATTTCTTAAAATCTTCATACCCACCTCAGAACTCTTTTCCGGGTGGAATTGACAGGCAAAAATATTATCTTTTTCGACAGAAGCATGAATCGAGACGCAGTATTCAGTAACCGCTTTCACAATTTCAGGCTCCTCAGCATACAGATAATAGGAATGCACAAAATATACATAAGAACCTTCCTGCAAACCGCGAAATAGCCTTCCCTCACTTGGATAACTAAGAGAATTCCAACCAATATGCGGAATCTTTATATCTTTATGCTCAGGAATTCTCAAAATCTTACCCGGCAGGATTCCAAGACCGCTTACACCCTCGCTTTCTTCGCTGCTCTCAAATAACAACTGTAATCCAAGACAAATTCCCAAAAACGGAGTTCCTCTGTCTATAATTCTTTTAATTACTTCCACCAGCTCATATTTGTGAAGCTTCTCCATAGCGTCACCGAAAGCTCCTACTCCGGGCAGAATCACATGGTCGGCACCCAGAATCACATTATGGTCTCTGGTTACTATCGCCTCTTCTCCCAATGCTATTACTGCTTTTTCCACGCTCTTAATATTTCCGGCATCATAATCAATTATAGCTACCATTGACCTCTCACCTTTATCTAATGGATTAATTACTCTTCATCTTACAGACCATCAATAATTTCCTGCTCCTCAGGCAAAATATCCTCTATGGTTTCAGTGGATTCAGCATCAGAGGATTCAACCTCAGGAGATTCAGTTTCACCAATACTGTCGTTGAAGCCGACACCATATATAATTGATGTCAGATATTCAGTATATATAACATCATCCTCAGATGAAATTATTGCAATAACATCTGTTTCCGAAAGACCATACCTTGTAGATAATATATCCAGTATCTCCAGATAAGTATCCCTGACTTCACTTGTTACATTATACTGTTCTGCCTCCGGCATGATTTCATAATATAAGGTAACTCCCTGCATTAAAGCATCCAGCGCCATAATTTCATTATCGCCCATCCTCAGATAATTTTGATAGGATTTCACCTTACGTTCCATCATCAGGATGAGTGTACTCTTATGTAATATTTCTTCATCTTCTTCATTCAGCTTCTTGCCGTATAATAAGTCAAAAGTTTCTTCATAATTACCCATATCATAAGCAACATGCGCATTCTGTTTCTGTAAATAAGCCGGCACCACTGAAGACATTATTAAGATAGCAGCGGTTATTGTAACACAAAATAGTATAACCGGTATTATTTTTTTCTTTGATAACTTCTTTTCCGGAGGCTCATTTAAGGCTTCCTCATTTACCTCTTTTACCTTTTTTTCTTTCTTAGGTTTCTTTTTCTTAGCTGCTTTGCCTCCGTTCTCCGCATCTTCGCCTTCTTCCCCCTCAGCTGCTGCTTTTTTACCTTTTTTTGCCTTTTTATCCTTTTTAGCTTTTTTATCCTTCTTGGCTTTCTTATCTTCCTTATCTAATTCATTCAATAATTCTTTGTTCTCATCCGATAATTCACCATTTGCCGTACCATCAGAGTTGGCTCCTTCTTCCTCATCCTCGTCTGATTCTGTTAAAAACGTAATAAGCTTAGCAAAAAATCCCGGTTTCTTCTCAACATCAGCTTCGGCTGAATCACCGTCAGCAGTTCCATCCTGTGATTCACCATCACCTTTTCCTTTCTTTTTCCTACGCTTCTTTTCTTTTTTCTTCTTTTTACTATCCTCTTCTTCCTGTGGCGTCTCCTGCTCATCCTCTAATTCTGCCATCAGATCAGTAAGATTATCACTGTCGCTATCTTCTTCACCACCACTCAGAAAATCAAATTCATTGTTCTCTGAGTCCTCTATGTCATCTCCTGAAGAGTCTGAAACACTTTCCAATAATGCAAGCATTTCATCATCAATATCCTCATCCTGACCAGACTGTCCCAGCATGTCATTAATTTCCGAAAGTTCCTCATCCATTCCATTATTTTCTGTTTCAAGTTCTTCCGGCATCTCATCCAAACCGGACTCTTCTAATGCCATTCCGTCGAATTCTTCCTGACCGGATTCCTCTAATGCCATTCCGTCGAATTCTTCCTGACCGGATTCCTCTAATGCCATTCCGTCAAACTCTTCCTGGCCTATCTCCTCTAATGCCATTACGTCAAGCTCTTCCGGTTCCATATCTCCCATACCATTTTCCTCTAATGCAATATCGTCTGCAATATCATCCATTCCGATATCTTCAATCGGCATATCATCCAAGCCTGACTCCTCCATCAACATGCTGTCTAAATCAAGCTCATCTTGTTGCGCATCTTCTATTTCGGACATCTGTTCTGAGTCAGCTTCTTCCATTGACATATCATCAAGCACCGGTTCTTCCAACATCATACTATCCAAGTCAAGTTCATCTTGTATCACATCTTCTATACCGGACATCTCTGATTCTTCTGTTCCCATATCATCAAGACCAAGTTCTTCCAGTGCCATTCCATCCAAATCAAGCTCATCTTGTGATGTATCTTCTATTTCAGACATCTGCTCCGGCTCGGATTCTTCTACTGCCATATCCTCTAAGCCCGACAATAAATCCTGCTCAAGTCCTTCTAACCCTATATCAGCCAAATTTGATTCCTCTATTGCCATGTCACTGAGTCCCGGCTCTTCCAATATCATTCCCTCTAAGCCAAGTTCATCTTGTGACATCTCTTCTATTTCGGACATCTGATCTGACTCAGGTTCTTCTACTATCATGTCAGCCAAGCCTGCCAGTAAATCCTGCTCAAGCCCTTCCATTCCCGTGTCGCCATCATCTGAAACAGCTTCCCCTAATACATCCTGTTCAAGTCCATTCAATAACATATCGTCTGTTATTTCACTTTCGGAAGCAATTACATCAGATATTTTCTCAGATTCCTGAGCGTTGCTATCCCCGGTTTCATCCTCAATTGTTCCCTGCATGGATTCTTCGCCCGTCAAGGCTTCACCATTCAGCACTGCCTGTAACATTTTTTCCAAATATTCTTCGTTTGAACTCATAATCTCTCTCCAAATAATATTTTATGTCATAAATTTAAACCAATATAGTTATTTTATCATATAACCTCTCATTTAACAAATCCATTCGACAAAAAATTAATAGGTTTTTCTTTTATTCCCATTCC
>JAIDPH010000308.1 GCA_029062885.1 Lachnospiraceae bacterium | reverse complement strand
ATTTCATGATTATGAAAAGTAAATTCTTCTGTTTTATCCCCCTCTTTGTAATGCTCATCTGTTTTCCGGTATTCTTTCCAACCTTTAGAAATCCTTCTGTAATTATACAGAATTTTTCCATCTTCAATGACAACACAAGAAGAATATAAACATTCTCTTTCTTTCTCAATATACCCTGTCAGCAACGCTACCCCATATTCTTTTGACCACATGCATAATTGGCAGATGGTCTCCGAATTCAGTTCTAAAGCCATTTCGTTATCAATAGCATAGTCCCAGCAAAGAGAATCAAAACCTTGTAAATAGGCTTCACCAAAACAAAGTAAATCTACTTTACCCTGAGATTCGCGCATGGCTCTTTCAATTTGCGTCATATTAAAGGAAACATTCCTATTTTCACATACATAAGAGGCTAAGCCAATTCGCATCGTACATCCCCTTCAAATAATTTCATCAGTCATATAATAGAGCTTTCCTTTGAGTCATTCCATGTATCGTATATTTTTTTTGAAAGATTAATCACGCGTTGTAAATTTATTTTGTTAAAAATTCTTTTACAGAATCTTTTATTTCTCTCTCTACTTCTTGTTTTTCTAAAATATCACTTAATATTTTTTCATACTTTTCGGAGTTCTCACCTGCATTTTTAATTCTGTTTATCATCCATACTGTATGTAAAGTTGGTCTGCGGGTAACAGAAGCTATCAGCAAATCTTCATACCCCTTTTTATAGAACTGCTCTACATAATGGACAATGGCACCGGGCATACCAAAATCGCTCAACGGATGCCTTTCCATAAGAAGCAGGAGAGGTTCCACAGCAGAAATTCCTAAATTATCTTTTTCAATTTGGTATATGCAGTTTTCCTCTGCTTCTTCAAAATCATCACCATCAATCTTTTCTTCCATTTCTCTTATTAATTCCTCAATCATAGTCATTTCCTCCTGTAAATTCAATTTATTTTTAGCATGACTTACTGTATCTTCGCTTACAACTGTAAGTTATCTTAATTTTTTCTCCATAATAATTTCATCTTCATCACGCTCTCCGGTTAGACAAAAGCCTAGCTTTTCATACATATTTTTTGCGGCTGCATTTCCGTCTATATAACATAAGACAACTTTATCATATTTTCCATCTGATTTCATAATATCAAGAATTTGCTGCGCCGCTTCAATCCCAAAACCTTTGCCCTGATAACGTTCATCTATAAATAACTGGCTAAAATCAAAAGCATTAAGTTCATCACAATCATAATAAAGTGCCATTCCCACAGGAACATCGTCATTATAAATAACATACGCATTGCTTCTTCTTTCCCGATACGCATAAGCTCTCGCCAACAGTCTCATATCATCAGACACAAAGCGTTTTTGCGATTCTGAAACTTTAAGATCCAATCTCCAATTTTCGGGGTCTACAATTCTCAGTCTAATCACTATTTTTCCTCCACTAAATTCAAATTCGTCTACCTGATTGTACGACAATTCAGTTTTACGCCGTATCTATCCATATATGTATTCTTTCATCTGTTTTGTCTATTATAATACCACCATTTGCAAGAGCCACAGCTCTTGATGCAGCATTATCCGTATGAATAGTAACAAGCGCCTTATCAATTCCAAGTTTCCTGGCTTCTTTCAATAAAAGTCTTAATATTTCATTCCCATATCCTTTTCCACGATACTGCGGTGCAATTCCATACCCTATATTTCCGCCCGCTATTCTAAGCGCATCTGTCAAAAAATGTCTTACACTTCCGAATCCCACGGGAGTTCCGTCAACATATAACCAATACATCGTAGACGGTACTTTCCAGCCATCTACTATACCGATTTGCTCAGAGTCTGCATGCTTTCCAATTAACCACTCTTTGAATTCTTCAAATGTCAACCCATTGGCATTATTAATTAATCCATTTTCCTCAGCAGGTATTTCCTGCAACATATTATAAATATCATTTCCATCATCAATAGATAATCTTTTTAACTCTATCATATAATTAAAACCTCAATTCTTTCTTACTGCTAAAAAAATGGCAGAATTTTAAGGTACATAATCCACTTGTATGTTAAGCTTTCTGCATATTTCGTAAAGCAACATTGCATCATTTAATGCATTATGATGCACACCTTTTATTTTAATCTCTAACATTTCAGCAATTTTAGATAAGCTTGGACCTTTTCTATAATTTTTACAATGTATCCCTTTTAAAATTGCTGGCCTTACATCAATAATTTTCTGTGAAACAACATACAGATTATTTACTTTTTCCTTTTCTTTCTTGTTCCACTTAGCAGAAAACATAATTCCATCTTTATCTGCATTACCAAATGTGAATATGTAATCTATGGAATATCTCTTACATATTTCACTAATATCACGAAAGGCATTATTACATTTCTTTCCATGATCAACATCACTTTGTGTAATTCCCGTTAGCTTTGTACAATAATCTGTAATCGTAGTATTGTGAACTGGCTTTACAAATGATGAATATTCTCTTTTGATATTATATATGTCGTTACACACAACAAAGCCCACAGATATAATTTCCCTCTGTGAACGCTTCATCCTACCATCATCAATAAATTTTCCATCCTCTTGTTTGCCATCACAAGTCATCTCAATATCTAATAAACCGTAATTCAATAAGTTCATCCCCCAAAAACAGAATAAAAAACGGAAAGCCAGTACTCAAGGCCTTCCGCATTCTTAAAAAGTAGTAGCGAGAGGGGGACTTGAACCCTCGACACCACGGGTATGAACCGTGTGCTCTAGCCAGCTGAGCTATCTCGCCATAAAATATATATGATTGTTCCCACTAAACTTCTTTATGAAGTTTTACAAGGAAATGGGACCTATAGGGCTCGAACCTATGACCCTCTGCTTGTAAGGCAGATGCTCTCCCAGCTGAGCTAAGATCCCATCAGGTTACAGATTATTGCAAAATACTGTTTTTCACAACCTGCTTTGCTAGTATACAATTTACAATACCCCTTTGTCAAGAGGTTTTATTATTTTTTTCAAAATTTCACATTCTTTCCGGTGCAGAAAATCCAAGCAAATCAATACATGTTTCCAGAATGTCCTTTGTCAGCATAAGCAAAGCTATCCAGCCTGACTGCTTCTTCTTATCCTCTTCTGACAGAATTTTCGTTTCATGGTAGAAGCTGTTGAATGCATTCGCCAAATCATATATATATGCGCAGACTTTATGAGGCGCTGCTTCTTCATATGCAGCCTCAATCGCTGCATTAAACTTAGCGATTTCTAACATCAGGCTTTTCTCTGATCCATTAACCGCATTGTGTAATGCGACGTTTTTCTCCGCAGAAACATCATTCTGGTCGGCATATTTATTCAGAATAGATTTAATTCTGACAATCGTATACAGTATATATGGTCCTGTGTCGCCTTCAAATGATGTGAACCTGTCAATATCGAAAATATAATCTTTCGACGCCTGATTAGATAAATCGCCGTATTTAAGAGCTGAAAGCGCCACAATTTTGGAGGTTTCTTCAGCTTCTTCTGCGCTTATCGCTCCGTTCTCCGAGATTTTACGATGCATTTCTTCATTAATATCATTAACAAGGTCTTCAAGACGCATTACTCCGCCGTCTCTTGTCTTAAACGGCTTGCCGTCTTTGCCGTTCATGGTTCCGAAACCAATGTGCATAAGCTCTGTTTCCGGTTTCACCAGTCCGGTCTTTCTTGCACATCGGAATATCTGCTCAAAGTATAAATCCTGCCGCTTATCGGTTATATAAATCAGCTTATCAGGCTGATACTTATTCATGCGGTCCTTAATAGTCGCCAAATCCGTCGTATTGTATAAAGCAGCTCCGTCAGACTTCAAAATTATACATGGCGGCATTTCTTTGGTATCAGTTTCTTCCTTGACGTCTACCACCAGTGCTCCGTCGCTCTCATATGCGTAGCCGCCTTTTTTCATTTCCTCGACCATCTCAGGAATGATATCATGAACGTCGGACTCACCTTTCCATAAATCAAACTCTACATTCAGATTTCCATAGTTTTTCTTTAAATCAGCTACGGACACATCCATAATATGCTTCCAGAGCGCCCGATAACCTCGCACGCCGCTTTGCAGCTTATAGGTTGCCTCCATTGCCGCTGCCTTATACTCTGTATCTTCTTTGGACTTGGCGCTTGCCGTCGGGTAGATTTCCTCAAGCTCTGCTATAGTAAACGGTGCCTCGGTCGGGTATTCTCCTGTATAATCATCATCAAAATACACAAGCTCCGGCTTTCTTTTCTGTACTTCCGTAATGACCAGTCCCATTGGCATTCCCCAGTCACCCATGTGTACGTCGCCGATAACTTTGTGCCCTGCATACCGGCTTATCCTTTTAATACTCTCTCCGATAATTGCAGGCCGTAAATGCCCTACATGGAGAGCCTTGGCAACATTCGCCCCACCATAATCTATAACAATCTGTTTAGGCTGCTTTGGCATCTGCAGACCAAATTTTGCATCATCACGCATTTTTTGCAGATATTCCTTCACGAAATGCTCTGACACCTTAAGATTCAGGAATCCCGGCGCTACCGCGCTGACATCCGAAAACACGCTGCTATCCTTAAGTTTTTCCGCGACCTCGCCTGCAATCATTATCGGTGCCTTATGGTATTGCTTCGCGCCTGCCATCGCACCGTTACACTGATATTCGCACAAATCAGGTCTGTTGGATATGGTTACCTTTCCCAAATCCGCCTGATATCCTGCTGCCTCAAACGCTTTTTTCATTTCATCTGATATTAAGTCCAAAAATTTCTCCATAATCAAACTCAGTCCTTTTCTTTATTATAATTCAATTAATTCTGTTTTCACGCTCTATCTTGGAATATATGCACCCACAATAGTCCTGCCTGTACAAGTCATATTCTCTCGACAATTCTATTGAACGTTTATAACCATCCTTCTTCTTAAAATCCGAAGGCAGCCAGTTTATACCGCACTCTCCCGCAATCCGTTCTCCGATTTCATTTATCTTCGCGGCGTTCTTAAGCGGGCTGATCGTCAACGTCGTGGCAAAATAGTCATATTGTCCTTTAGATGCTATCTGCGACGTTTTTCTAAGGCGCAATTCATAGCAAGTGAAACACCGCTCTCCACCTTCCGGGCAATTCTCCAGTCCTTTTACCGTTGTAAAAAACTCTTCCGGCTCATAGTCCCCTTCTATTATATCAATCGGATGTGAATTCTTTTCATTATAAGCCTCAATCAGCCTTTTCTGCTCTGCCACTCTCTTTCGGTATTCTTCATCCACGGAAATATTAGGATTATAATAGAATACAGTAATCTTAAAAAAACGTCGCAAATATTCCAAAACATAACTACTACATGGTGCACAGCAGCTGTGCAGCAGCAGCCTCGGCGGATTATCCGATGACAGTCCCTCTATTATCTTATCCAATTCTTTTTGATAATTTCTAATTGCATTCATATAATACTAACGTCTCGCAATCGTCGCAATATCCACCAAACCCAATTCCCCTTGAGAAGCTGCATTCTCAAGGCTTGAAACCAGCGCCGTTGCCGTATCCATGGCCGTAATACAATATATGCCGGTCTCAATCGCTGTCCTTCTAATCATAAATCCGTCCCTGCTCTTATCACGTCCCTGAGTCGGCGTATCTATGACAAGGTCAATCTTATGCCCAAGAATCAAATCCATAACAGTCGGAGATTCCTGATGAATCTTATTAACCTTTCTTGCTTTGACTCCTGCATCATTCAAAGCTGCCGCGGTGCTCCTTGTAGCATAAATGATATAGCCAAGCTTTTCAAAACGTCTGGCTACTTCGATTGCTTCACCCTTGTCGGCGTCTTTTACGGTAATAATCATCTGCTTATATTTCGGAAGATTCACGCCTGCTCCCAAAAATGCCTTATAAAGCGCTTCATTGAAAGTTCTGGCGATACCAAGACATTCTCCTGTTGACTTCATTTCCGGTCCTAAGCTGATTTCCGCCCCACGGATTTTTTCAAAAGAGAATACCGGCATTTTAATAGCAAAATAGTCTGCTGCAGGCTGTAAGCCCGGCTCAAATCCAAGATCGCGAATCTTTTTCCCGATAATCACCTCTGTAGCCAAATCTACTATCGGAATCCCCGTCACCTTACTGATATAAGGTACGGTACGTGAAGAACGTGGATTTACCTCAATCACATACACTTCGTCTCCTACCGCAATAAACTGGATATTTATTAAACCAATGACATGCAGCGCCTTTGCCAGCCTTCTCGAATATTCCGCAATCGTTTCCCTTACTTTCTCGCTGACAGTCAGTGCAGGATAGACTGAAATACTATCGCCCGAATGCACGCCTGTCCTTTCTATATGTTCCATAATGCCGGGAATCAGAATATCGGTTCCGTCACACACTGCATCTACTTCCAGCTCTTTTCCCTGTAAATACTTATCTACCAGAATCGGATGTTCCTGGGCATAACGGTTGATAACCGCCATAAATTCCTCAATTTCCTGGTCCGAAATTGCTATCTGCATCCCCTGACCGCCAAGCACGTAAGAGGGACGTACCAAAACAGGATATCCAAGTCGGTTTGCAACTTCTTTTGCTTCTTCGGCAGTATACACTGTTCCTCCTGCCGCTCTGGGAATACCTGTCTCTTCCAGAATCTTATCGAACAGCTCCCTGTCCTCCGCAGCGTCAACATCCTCCGCCTTAGTTCCCAAAATAGGCACACCCATCTTCATCAGACTCTCTGTTAATTTGATGGCTGTCTGCCCGCCAAACTGCACTACCGCTCCATCAGGCTTCTCTACATTGACTATATTCTCCACATCTTCCGGCGTAAGCGGTTCAAAGTAAAGCTTATCTGCAATATCAAAGTCCGTGCTGACCGTCTCCGGATTATTGTTGACGATTATAGTTTCATATCCCTCTTTGGCAAACGCCCATGTAGCATGGACTGAGCAGTAGTCAAATTCGATTCCCTGACCGATGCGGATGGGGCCTGAACCAAGCACTAGTACCTTCTTCTTGGAATGTGTTTCTTCCACTTCCGTTTCTGAACCGAACACGGAATAATAATAAGGCGTACTTGCCGCAAACTCGGCTGCACAGGTATCTACCATCTTAAATGCCGCTATGATGCCGTTGTCATAACGCATCTTCTTAACTTCCGCTTCTGTTTTCCCTGTCAGTCTTGCAATTACATTGTCAGGGAATTCAATTCTTTTCGCTTCCTTTAAAAGTTCTACCGTGAGCGGACCTTTCTCTAATGCCGCTTCCATCTCCGTCAAAATCGCAATCTTATCTATAAACCAGACATCCACCATGGTAATCTCATGGATTGTGTCATAATCAATTCCTTTTCTGACAGCCTCCGCAATGATATAAATTCTCTGGTCGTCTACAATCTTCAAGCGCTCAAGCAGCTCTTCCCTGGTTAAATCAGAAAAATCATAGCTTCGCAGGCAGTCAACATGCTGCTCAAGTGAGCGGATTGCCTTCATCAGCGCACCTTCAAAATTGTTACCAATACTCATTACTTCGCCGGTAGCCTTCATCTGTGTAGTCAATGTACGTTTCGCCGTAATGAATTTATCAAAAGGGAGTCTCGGAATCTTCACTACGCAATAATCAAGCGTAGGCTCAAAGCTTGCGTATGTCTTGCCCGTAATAGCATTTTTTATCTCATCCAGAGTATATCCGAGCGCTATCTTAGCCGCAACCTTCGCAATCGGATAGCCTGTCGCCTTGGATGCAAGCGCCGAAGAACGGCTCACACGCGGATTAACTTCAATGACACAATATTCAAAACTCGTAGGATGCAGAGCAAACTGCACATTGCACCCTCCTGTGATTTCCAACTCATTAATTATATTGAGAGCAGAACTCCTAAGCATCTGATATTCTTTATCGCCAAGAGTCTGCGAGGGCGCTACTACGATACTGTCACCGGTATGTACGCCTACCGGGTCTATATTTTCCATATTACATACGGTGATGCAGTTGCCGATACTGTCACGCATAACCTCATATTCAATTTCTTTCCAGCCTGCGATACAACGCTCCACCAATACCTGTCCTACACGTGAAAGGCGCAGACCATTGGCGAGTATTTCTTCCATTTCTACCTGGTTATGAGCAATGCCGCCGCCCGAACCGCCAAGTGTATATGCCGGTCGTAATACTACCGGATAACCGATTTTTTTTGCAAAAGCAACGCCGTCTTCGACATTCTCCACTACCAGAGAAGGTGCGCACGGCTCCCCGATTTTTTCCATTGTTTCTTTAAATTCAAGTCTGTCTTCCGCTTTTTTAATCGTTTTTGCGGTTGTTCCAAGCAGCGTAACCCCATGTTCTTTAAGAAAGCCGCTCTCATCCAGCTCCATACCAAGATTCAAGCCTGCCTGTCCGCCCATATTAGGTAAAAGACTGTCCGGTTTTTCCTTGATAATAATCTGCTCTAAAACCTTCGCCGTTAAAGGTTCAATATACACTTTATCCGCAATATCGCCATCGGTCATAATCGTCGCAGGATTGGAATTGACTAATATGACCTCCATGCCTTCCTCTTTCAGAGAACGACATGCCTGCGTACCCGCATAATCAAATTCCGCCGCCTGCCCAATAACAATCGGCCCAGACCCAATCACCAAAACTCTTTTCACATTTGGATTCTTCGGCATTTTCTTTCCTCCATCTACATGTTACTTTTCGCCTTCATCATTGTAATAAACCTGTCAAACAAATACCCTGAGTCCTGTGGCCCCGGACACGCTTCCGGATGGAACTGCACGGTAAAAATATTCTTGCCGGTATAGGAAAGTCCCTCGTTTGTGCCGTCATTGACATTGATAAATGCAGGTTCCGCCACCTTCGGATCAAGCTTGTCCATATCCACCACATATCCATGATTCTGTGAAGAAATGTATACCCTGCCCGTCGCTAAATCCTTCACCGGATGATTGCCGCCACGATGTCCGTATTTCATTTTAAAAGTGTCCGCACCCGTGGCGAGCGCCATAAGCTGATGTCCTAAACATATTGCAAAAATCGGAATATCCGTATCATACAGCTTTTTTATTTCCGTAATGATACTCGTGCACTCTTTCGGGTCGCCCGGCCCATTGCTCAGCATAATGCCCGAAGGATTGGATTCTATTATTTCTTCCGCAGGGGTCAGCGCCGGATATACGGTCACATCACACCCTCTTGCTGCAAGAGACCTGGCAATATTGTCTTTTGCACCAAAATCAAGCAGCGCTACTCTCAAGCCCTGCCCATTCAGATTTTTTACCATACTCGGTTTCTTTTCACGTTTTCCTTCCGCATACTCTGCGGCTTTAAAACAGGAACTGCCTGAAACAGGTCCGTTCTCTGATAAATCCCTGCTGCCCTTTATTTCATATTTATTTTCACAGGTTACTATTTCTACAACTTTTCCGGTCGTATATGCTTTTAATTTTGGGATTATTTCATTTAACTGATAGGCTTCATTAGTGGTAATCATACCGTTCATAGTGCCCTTCTCGCGAAGTATCTTCGTCAATGCTCTTGTGTCAATACCCGCAATACCCGGCACCTCGTTTTTCTCAAGAAATTCCTGAATAGTCATATCACATCTGAAATTACTCGGGATTCTGCTAAGCTCCCTTACAATAAATCCATCCGGCCATGCCTTACCCGACTCCATGTCTTCTGTACAGACTCCGTAATTTCCAATCAACGGATATGTCATGCACACAGCCTGTCCCGCATATGAAGGGTCGGTAAGCACTTCCAGATATCCAGCCATTGATGTGTTAAAAACAATCTCGCTGATGATTTCTTTCCTCGCACCGATGTGTGTTCCCTCAAACACAGTGCCGTCTTCCAAAATTAAAAATGCTTTCATTCCAGTAGCCTTTCTCTAGTACGTAATTTCTGTATATCGTATACTTAGAAGCGAAAAAAGTATAACATTCCAATAAGAATTACGAAGTAATTCTTGCAACACAAGCAACGCTTGTGTTTTCGCAGGCTGCCGAGCCTGAGCTTATTATATCATATCCGCTACCATATTTTCAATGGGAGAGCGTACGAAAAAAGAAAGCATTGTCAAAAATTACTAATGCTAACTCACTCACTTAGCCCCAATGCCTCCGACTTTGTCAATACCATACTACCAAAAGTATCCTGACTCTGCTTTTGCAAGTCGGCAAGATGGAGGACAACTCCGTCCTCATATTTTCGAATCCCATGTCGCAGCGCCATTTCTTCCGTATACTCCTCAAGAAAATATACATTTTCCAGTCTGAATCCACCGGTATACTGACACACCATAGGCAGAACGCCCGTGTTTTTATCAGACACCTCTATTCCATCCTCAGATACATGAAATGTCACCCACGCCATTCCCTCAAGCATGCATTCTGCTCTTTTTTGCGAAGATACATAATTCCCCAGTGAATAATAGCAAAGGGTACGATTACCGTTTTCGGCAGTAATCCACTCCACCGGCTGCGGAACATGAGGATGGGTTCCGATAATCAAATCAGCTCCCGCCTCCGCCATTTCCTGTGCAAATTTTACCTGATATTTGGATGGCGTAGTCTTATATTCAGTTCCCCAATGAGGAAAAACTATAACGATATCCGCCACTTCCTTTGCTGCTTCGATGTCCTCTGTCACGTTTGGATTCAGCGTGGTAAAATCTATTCTTCCTGTCTTTTCATCATAATTACACAGCATATTCAGATGTTTTCTCAGAGAAGGTCCTATTGTTTCACTGTTAGGACCATATGTATAATTCAATATAGCAAATTTAATATCTCCAACCTCAACAAGCGGGATATCCAAAACAGGCTCTTCACCTGCGATACCTGCCACCAATATCTCCGGATGCTGCTCCCAAAAGGACACACAGTGCTCTATACCCTTTATTCCCTGGTCCGCAGCGTGGTTAGTTGCATGCAGCACTACATTAAAGCCGGCAGCAGCAATAGCATCCCCCACTTCGGTCGGAGAATTAAATGTGGGAAAGCCCGAAAAGCCCAATTCATTGCCCGCAAAAATAGTCTCCTGATTAATGACCTTTATGTCAGCTTTATCAAGATAAGCCGATATATTTTCGAATAAAAAAGAATAGTCATAGCTTCCATCGCTCTGTTTGCCTGTATTCACGATACCCATATGCAACAGATTATCGCCTATAGCCATCAGAGTAATGTCATATTCTTCAGATTCAGGCTCCTCCTCTGTCGGTAAAAACTCCTCATCAATAGATAAATCTCCCTTCTCCGTAGATGCAGATTCGCTGCTTACATATGATAATATATTATCTGTTTCCGCACTTCCTGTTTGTGATTCCGAAAACGTACCAGCAGCTATATCCAGCTTGTTTTCATGTACATAGATATATGCAAAAGCAGCAAAATATACAGTAGTCAGAAAGAGTGACGGAAGCAGCACTGATAGCAACCGTTTTATTTTCATACAAGTTCCCCTGTTTCTTGTTATATATTAAAACACTAAATAACTTACGTTTTCCCTGACATAAAAGTGACCCCTCAATTGCAGATTTATGCCTGCAAAAGGAGGTCACATATGAATAATATTGTTTACTCTTTTTACATAACGCCTTTTAAATATGTAGTCGCGATTACCGCTAAAATACCTCCGATTGAAGAACCTACAAGATTGACAATTAACTGATAACTCCAGTCTACCTTCTCATCTTTCTTGTTCGGAATCGGCAGTATTGCAAACCAAATACTGCTGAACACGGAACGCATTGCATTCATACTAAATCCGGTACTGTTGAATGTCAAAGCCAGAAAAGCAACTGCACCAAATCCGACCAGACCTATAATTAATGACTGGTTTCCGGCTTTTAAATCACTAACTCCCGCGATGCACATAAATACAATAAACAGAAATACAAAAGTCGCAATGAGCTCCTGCACAAAGTTTAGCGGCAGATTCTTCTCTACCGGATAGGCAGAAAAAATACCCCTCTTCGGTGCATCACCGGAAGCCTTAAAGGAATCCCAGAAGAAAATCATACAAACAAGTACTGCGGCTCCTGCTGCCAGAAATTCCATCAGCAAGTACAGTGCAGCTTCGCCAATAGGCAAATGATTATAAATAACACTACCCAAAACAACGCCCGGATTTAAATATGCCGGTCCGCCCATAATAGCGGCTGCTGCCAGACCAAATCCTACGGCAAGGCTCCATGCAAATACCAGTTCAATGTAATTCAATGTCGATACTAACGTTTTTTTCAAGGATACGTTACACATATAGGCATAACCGCCTGCCAGGAAAATGAAACTTCCTATAAATTCTGCTAAATACGTCATTTGTACTTCCTCCTGCTATTTTTCAGTGTATGTTATTTATTCAATCCGTTAATTGTAACCGTAAGCCGTGCCAGACTTTCATTAATTTCCTTGCTGGTTTCAGCCATGCCGCTTGCCAGTTTTTGCACGTCAGTTGCAACTACGGCAAATCCCTTACCGGAATCTCCGGCACGCGCCGCCTCAATGGAAGCATTTAATGCCAGCATATTCTGACGCGTACAGAATCCATTAATCTGAGAAGTACTTGCATTAACTCCATCAATTTCCTCAGCAGCCTTTGCAATACCATCATGCAGAGTTTCCAATATGGTTACATTGTGTTTTTCCTGATAGCAGGAACGTACAAACATATTAATAACATCACCCAGAAGATTTGCCGACGCTTCAATCTGGTCTCGTGACTTTATGCTGACTTTATGCAATGCTGTGATATATGCTTCCTCGTCAATTCCGAGTTCTCTTGCCGTAGCGCGGAACTTATCATCATCCGGCTTCTCCGGCAGAACCTGACCTCCAATAACGCTGCCAAGCACAGTACCATCACTCAACGTAATCGGAATCCCGAAGTCAACCAGCCCCGCATGACAGGAATATACTCCCTGCCCTTCCTGATCGCACTTTTCGCATCTTTTGCAGCCTTCTTTATTTCCTCTTGTCAATTTAATGCAGAAATCGGTAAAATTATAGCATTTGCTTATGTATTTTCCATCCGCGCCTACCGCAACTGTAGCAAGCCCCGTACTCTTTGCCCAGTTATCCATAATACTTTCAAACTTTTGCATATCGCAAAAATCTTCAATTTTCATTATGCTTCTCCCCTTCTTATGTATTTTTTACAAAACGCTGTCTTATATATCGTTTATTCTAACATCTACGGTTGAAAAAGTAAAGATATGTTCTTCGCGGAAAACACTTTATTTCCCATCATATTTTATTACTTCCTCTGTGTATTTTCTTTCCATATCGTGCCTGATTTTCCTGTTTTCAACCGTGTCAAAAATGATAGAGAAATCATAGTCTTCAGGGTATAATTCTGTGGCTGCCACATGTAGTTTTACTCTTTTATGGTTAATCCATATCTTTTTACCTTGTAATTGCACTCTTAAGACACCTTTTTTATTCATCTGCTCACATACAATTCCAATCTTTTTATCCGGATAGACTATAACACTGTCTCCCAGCTTATATTTTGTACTAAGCACAGCATTACCGTTTTGCTTCTTAATTTTGTAAATTTTACTGATTTTTCTTTTTTCAATTACGGTATCTTCTTTCAGGAATTTGTATGTGTCAATTGCGGTCTCTCCATATGCAGCCTTTATCGCCACCCGCAGCATTTCATTCGGCATTCCAAGTCTGTCAGCTATATAAAATGCACAGCTTTCACCCGCTTCCCCAAGTACCATTTGATAGGTCGGCTTTAGGGTTTCCTTATCAAAAGTCATCCTTGCATTCATAATATCCGGCGCCTTATCCGCATATTCCTTTACTTCGGGATAATGTGTCGTAACAAGAAAAAGAGAACCTCTTTTTCTAAGCTCCTCCAGAATCGCAATGGCTATTCCCATTCCTTCCGCCGGGTCTGTTCCGGAACCAAGCTCATCCATGATTACCAGACTGTCCTCATTTGCTTCGTTCAACACTTCCAATACATTTTTAATATGTGATGAAAATGTAGATAAGTTCTCAGCAATATTCTGTCCGTCTCCTATATCGCACAGATATGCATTGTTCATACAAATATCAGCCTCTTTACATGTAACATGAAGTCCGCACTGCGCCATCATGCAGTTAAGCATGACCGTCTTTATAGCTACCGTTTTACCGCCTGTATTGGGACCGGTTATTATGATTCCTCTGACGTCATCTCCTATCTTGAATTGCAATGGCACATTTATATTTTTATCCATCAGCGGATGTCTGGCATCTTTCAAAACAATTCTGCGCTCTGTATTAATAAACGGTTCTGCTGCGTCCAAGTCAATGCTTAGCTTACCTTTTGAAAATATGAAATCCAGTTTCTCAATCATTGTAATATTTCCGTTCATCACATCAATTGACGCCGCAACCATTGATGATAATGTATACAAAATACGATATACTTCATTTTCCTCGCTTATCTTAAGAAGCTGCAGTTCTTCATAATATTTTGCTGCGCCTGCCGGCTCGATAAAAAATGTACTTCCTGTAGCAGACTTATCTATAACGCTGCCTGATATTTTCAGTTTACATTCCTTCTTGACCGGAACGCATACTCTGCCGTTTCGCATAGTGCAGTAATTGTCCGCCATACATTCCTTATTAGAGCGCATAACCTGCTCTGCCTTCTGCTTCATCTGTTCTTCGCATTTTATGATTTGCCGCCTTATCTGGCATAGTTCCTTTGAGGCGTAATCATCTACCATTCCCCCTCTTATCTGTCTTGCGATTTCGCTTCGAAGTTCTTCCAGCGCATCCAGATTTTCCTCATAGTAAGCCAATGAGTTCTCATATACTTTTCCTCTTTCCAGATACTCCTTCAAACGCTTTACTGCCGCCAAAATGGTTTCCACGCGCTCTAACTGATATGTAGTGAGACAGTCGCCTTTTTCTGCAATAAGCATAATGTCTTTTATTTCAGTAAGGTTCTGCAAAGGAGGAGTCCCCAGCTTTTCAATTAAATCTCTGCCGTCTGTTGTATCCCTAAGTTCCTTTCTCAGCTCATTTTCAGAAAAATACGGCGATGTTTCTCTGATTCTGCTTTTAGCCCGGTCAGTCACCGCTAACGCTTCCCATATATCTTTTACCTTATCAAATTCAATTTGTTTCTCTATATTCATTTCAACAACCTTTCCTTTCTTCCAACCTACGAACTCGCACTATTGTAATGCTTTAGCCCCTGTTTCCAGACGATGCCTGTCATGGCAGTAAACAGCAGTACAACAAATATTCCATACAATGCTGACTGCCACCCCATTTCACTTATGATGCTCTGCACCGGAAATGTTGCCATGATTCCATACGGCAGCACCAGATAAAAAATAAATTTATAAACGCCGTAAAAAGCGATTCCCGGCAGTTTCATACATAAATCAAGCCCGGCTTCCTCTATCTGCTCCATACGCGCCATGGATACGATATACAAAGAAATAGAACGAATGATAACTTCCACTTCATAATATAAAACCGCCATCAAGACAATCCAGAACAGATATTTTCCTATCTGCATAGCTGTCAGCCGCATCTTCAACATACTGATTCCATATACGATAATACATATACTCATACATACAAGCGGAATCGAACCCGGACTGATGTTTTCAAATGTCAGTCGGAATAAAGGACTGACCGGTTTGGTCAAATACAAATCCAGCTCACCTGATTTGACTTTACCGGGAATTCCATTGATGCCGAAAAAATACAACGTCATATTCACCGCATTCAACAAGGAAAAAGTTCCTATATAGAGAATCATTTCCCCCTGATGCCAGCTTCCAATCGTATCCACATTGGCATATACCAC
>JAIDPH010000307.1 GCA_029062885.1 Lachnospiraceae bacterium | reverse complement strand
CGGAAGCTGCTTTAGCCCATCCATGCTGACCATAGCAAGCGTCTTCATCTGCTTAATCGCAAATTCTCTAAGCAGAACCAAACGTTCCGACATCAATTTGCCCTGTTCAATTAGTATTGCATTATAACTTTCCATATTTGCAAGAACAAGAAGCTGATTCAGATTTGCTTCATCACGCATATTGACTTTCTTTCCCGGATTGATGTCTCGCCATTGTTTCGCTGTCCTGCCAAACAATGCGACATTTAAAAGATCGGCTTCGTTAGCATATTTGTATGAAATCTGTTCCGGTGTAAGCTCCGGCGGTATCAGATTGTCCTTGATTGCATCGGTATGGATACGATAGTTCAGCTTGGCTATCTCACGATTAAGATTCCAGTTGAGAGAAAGTCTACTGTTTTCATCCTGCTTAAGCCTCTGGTAATCTTTCATGATATAGAGCTTAAACTCTGCTGACACCCACAAAGCAAATTCAAGTGCTATATCTGAATGGGCATATGTACCACCATAACGTCCTGCCTTTGTGACAATGCCAATAGCATTCACACTCTCAATCCATTTCGTTGGAGACATGGTAAATGCATGTAATCCTGCCTCACTTCTAAACCCGTCGAATTCGACGGGTTTAAAATCCGGGTTATTCAAGATTTCCCATAATCCCAAGAATTCAAGCGTCTCGCGCCCTCTCATCCAATTCTTAATTACGTCATTAGGATCATTGCTTTTATATTTTTTACCATGTCCAACATCCAATTCTAAAGTTATCGAATTCGATAATTTTATTTTCTAACTGCCTCGAATTCGAGGCAATTAACCTAGCTATGTTTCTTCGCCAGATTTTCATACTTCATCTGATACTCTATCAAACGCGGAATATATTCCGGCGGGGTGCGCCGCCCCGCCTCCCAGTCCTCCAATGTGCGTACAGGTATCCTCGTATGATGCGAAAATTCTTTCCTATTCTCGCCTGCTTCTTCAGCATGGCTTTTTAAACTTTCCAATATTAGAAAATAGCTCTCTGCTTCATGTAGCAAACAGCTATTTTCTATATTCCAACATTAAAAAAACAATTTAAAAACCTCTGCAGTCGCCTTTAACGCCCTGTTATTATATTACATATTGATCTATTAGCAGTTCATTCTGCCACTCCAGCATATCTGCCCTACCGTATTTTTTTCAGGCAGATGATTCAGGACATATCCTCCTTGCGCGCCTCTGATGCTTCTTACTAAAACTGCTTTATGCAGCGCTGCAACAATCTGTTCTAAATATTTATCCAGGCAATTAAACCAGCATCTCTGTCAAAATTTCTGAAACTTTTACAATCTCGTCTACATTTGCATATTCCCCAAATCCATGTACATTGTTCATAGATGTGGCAATTACAATCCCTTCTATTCCATTTTGTGCAAAAACATTATTATCACTTCCACCAAAACTCTTCACAAAATTCGGAGTGACATGCATATGTTTGCAGGCTGTTTCATAATCTCGTATAACTTGGCTGTTTCGACTCGTTTCATAAGCCTGAATATCCAATTGCTGATTCCATTGCAGTTCGGCACAATACTTTTGGGTGCATTCCATAAAAATCTGCCGGTATTGCTCTGCAGCAGCCTGCGCACGCTCATGATATAAACTGCGCACCTCACCTTTAACCACACACTCCCTTGGAACAATGTTGATGCCGTCGCCTCCTGTAATCAGGCCAATATTCGCTGTGGTCACATCATCTATATGTCCCTGTGGCAGACAGGCAACAGCCTCACAACATGCTTTAATGGCATGAATACCCTCCTCCGGACAGAATCCGGCATGGGCGGATTTTCCGTGAATTTTTGCTTCAATAGAAAGAATTGTAGGGGCAGCATAAGCTGCATCGCCAATCCTGCCACTCAGATCCAACACAACCGCATTTCTGGATTTCACCCTCCGATAATCGAAGGCTTTGGCACCCTTACAATACAGCTCCTCTCCTGTTGTAAACAGCAGCTCAACATCACGATGTTTAGCAAAACGACTGCGCAAAAGGCACAGCGCCGCATAAATGGCTGTGATTCCGGAAACATCATCTGCTCCCAACACAGTCGTCCCATCACTTGTAATTTTCCCATTCTTATGAAAAACCGCCTTTTTTCCTAATCCGGGCATCACTGTGTCCATATGTGCCGATAGCAAAATTGGCGGATTTCCATTTCCCCTGATATATCCGTATAAATTGCCTGAATTGGAACCGGTAATAGATGCACTGGCATCCTCTTCCAATTCAATTCCCAATTTTAAAAACATTGCCTTGATATGATTTTTCATATCCTTTTCCTTCAGAGACGGCGAATCAATTGAAACAAGTTCGCCAAATGTTTCTTTTATGATATCTCTGGAAATCACACCTGTTTTTCCTCCTTTACTTTTGCAATGTCTCAGCCCCAAGTTCATACCATGTCGGGTCCAGACTGAACCTTCTGTTATCTGCAAGCCATATCGGGTGTGTAGGATCTTCTGAAAGATAAGCTCTTTCTGTAGGAACTTTCCACTGTGCATCAAAATCTATTCTGGGAAGCACAAGATCATAATGAGTGCTTGGGCGGAACAGCGTTTTTTCAGAAACATTCTTTTTTTCCGCAATCAGCGCACCGAAATCCGTATAAGCTGCAAAGGCAGGAATCTGATAAAGATCCTTCAGATATTCTGATATATTGTTAAAATCCTGCACTCTGTATTTTACTGCTCCCAGATATCTTGAATAGTTCACATCAAATCTAACTAATGACACATACAGCAGCACATCCGCTTCCGACACATAATCTCCCAGCAAAAATCTCTTATTCCCAAACGCCTCTTCCAGCTTTTCAAGCGCTCCGTAAAACAGAATGCCCGCGTTTATAAAATCGTCCAGTTTAACAGATGTAAGAAGCATTGTCAGGGCGTCTGTCACATTTACCTGAATGTAGTTTTGTAGCTTAGCAAGTTCTTCTATTTTATCTGCGGGCACAAGCTCCGGTCCATCGGGAAGTTTCCTGATTTCAGCAATGATCTTTGCCGCATTTTCTGCCCTGTCGTCTTTAAATTCCGGAAGCTTTTCCGGAACCTTCACTGTGGGAAGTTCCTCCTCTGTATATTTTGCAATCTCTGTACTCATCACAGAATGAATGCTATGATAAATTTCCGCATCATCTTTCTGCTTTTTTGCATTCACCGTCGTATTACCTGATTTTCTTGCAGTCCCGGCATCTGTTTCCTGCAAAAATATATTTTTTGGATCCTTTGACAATCCTGATCTGTCCGCAGGTGCTCCCCAATATTTTTTAAAATCGATCTGTTTTAAGAATCGGAAATTAAAGCTCCTCTGATCATTTCCCTTTGCATCTACCGGAGGCACCGCAAAATCCGCAAAAAAAGTATTATTTTTAAACGCAGGGATACTCCACAGCTCTCTTGCGTATCCCCAAAGATTTTTATAAGTATAAAGAGGATGCTTTGTCTCCCCCAGCTGATTCGTATACCTGATATCCAATCGGGCCAGCGTCACATAAAGCCTCACATCGGAATCAGTCACATAATCGCCAAAAAGAAACCTCTTTGTCTCCAACCGTTTTTCAAGCCTGTCCATCGCCGCATAAAATGTATTTACTCCATCAAAATGTCCTTCATTGCTTCTGGAAAAGGAGCTTCGATAAACGGCATTGTTAATATTATCAAACAACCAGAGATTCATTTTGTCAATTTCCTCCCTAAGAGCTTTCGGATACAGCTCAGGTGCACTTTCTTTGTGCCATGGTCGGAATGCCACTTCCAGATAATTAGTCAGCCAATTATAATCATTATTCACCACTTTTCCGGTCACTGTGTCAATCAAAGCGGGAACTGTAGTTCTTCCCTGATAATTTTCATCCGCCCGATAATATGCCTCTGACAAAAACTGATCTCCTAAAATCGGGTCCTTATTATCTTTATTATATATATATTCCCATCCAAGATTTTTTTCATGGGGCGCATGACCCACCATGTTTATGGAAATCTGATCCTCAAGCCCTTCCAATTCCCTCACTATGGATGCACGGTTTGACCAATGACAGAGCTTTGCCCACACCAGTCTGTATCTACCGTTGCCTTCCGCCCGCAGTTCTTTTTCACCGTCTCCAAAAGGAGTTGTAAAATGATTGGGCTGTCTTCTGAAATAACCGTTCGCGTCTATCTCCGATATAGTTTCCCTGGGACGAACCCTTATTTTTTTTCCGTTTACTACTTCATAATCATATGGTTCCATTCTGTTTTTCTCCTATTAAAATTCCTTATATAATATATTCGGGATCCATCTCAAGCATATGCATTTTCGCCAAAAATTCCTTCGTTCTGTCATTCCGGGGTTTATAAAATACCTGTTTTGGCGTTCCATCCTCAACGATTACACCTTTATCAATGAAAATCACTCTGTTTGAAACATTTCTCACAAATGCCATCTCATGAGATACCAAAAGCATGGTAAAGCCCTCTGAAGCAATCTGTTTGATGACGTCCAGTACTTCCCCCACCATCTCCGGATCCAATGCGGATGTCGGCTCGTCAAACAGCAAAAGCTTCGGTCTCATCGCCAAAGCTCTTGCGATAGCAACTCTTTGCTGCTGACCGCCAGAGAGATGTCTGGGGTAATGGTTTGCCCATCCCAACATACCCACTCTATTCAATTCTTCCATAGCGATTTCTCTGGCTTCCGTCTTGGATTTCTTTTGGACGACCCTCAATCCTTCTTCCACATTTTCCAACGCTGTTTTCCGCTCAAACAAATTGAATTGCTGAAATACCATTCCTGTATTTTGTCGCAGCTCCAAGATCTCATTTTTGTTCTTTTTAGAGGAAAGGTTGATTTCCCTGTCCTGAAGCCTTATTGTTCCTTTTTCAGGTATCTCCAGTTGATTCAGACAGCGAAGAAATGTAGACTTTCCCGTCCCGGATGGTCCGATAATTCCTATTACATTTCCCTGATCGATATCCAGATTAATTCCATCCAGCACTACGTTTTCTTTATATTTTTTATGCAGATCCCTGATTTGTATAAAGCTCATAGCCGCTCTCCTTGTCGTTTATTCTTTCCCATGTTCCACAAAGGTTTCCACCTGTTCCGGTATTGCCAGTTTCCTTTCGGCAAATTTAAGAATCTGTTCTATTACTATCGTCACAAGCCAATAAATAATCGCCAGAGAGCAATAGACCTCAAAATAACGATAGTTTCTTCCCCCTATGATTTTCCCCTGTGCTGTGATTTCCACCACCGCACAGGTAAATGCCAGAGAGGTTCCTTTGATAGCTGATATCAGTGAATTTCCAATCGTAGGAAGCGCGACGGTCATTGCTTCAGGGAGAATGATCCTCCTTAATGCCTGTCCATAGGTCATTCCCAATGCATAGGCTGCTTCCACCTGCCCCCTCCCGACACTCATGAGCGCAGAACGGATCATCTCTGCACTGAATGCCGAGGAATTCAGTCCCAATGCAAGCACAGCATACAAAAATCCCGGGATATTTGCTACCGCAAGGTTTGTTCCATACTTCTGATTTAAACACTTGAAAAACATAGGCACTCCAAAATATACGATATAAAGCTGAACTAATACCGGAGTCCCCCTGACCATTGACACGAAGACCGCTGCGATCTGCTTTAATATTGGAATCTCTTTTATTTTTATGATTGCCAGAAAAAGCCCCAGAACCAGACCCATAAGCATTGCAAGCAATGCCAGCTCCAATGTTATGGGAAGATATGTAAGCAATTCAGGGATATTTGTCAGCACTTGGTTAAAGTCAAAAAGCTTTGTCATAACTGTTTCCTTCTCAATCTAAATATTTTTCTACCAGCACACAGCTAAAACCCAATTTCTTTCTGTGGCTTAGTTTCTCTTCTTCACTTTGAATGCGGGGAGGATGGTCCTCATATATTTCAGGATTCACATCCGGAACCAGATGATATCCGCACTTCTCATAAAATGCCGCTGCCCGATCCTGAGAATTGATCACAATATGTCGATATCCTTTTTCTTTAATCCACATTTCTGCTTCCTCTATCAAAATGCGTCCTATACCACTTCTCTGTCTTTCGCGAACAACGCAAACCCTTCCAATCTTTCCAATATCCTCTCTTGGATATGTGATCCGGCAGCCGGCTATGGGTCTGTGATCTTCTGCCAGCACAACAGCTTCCAGCGTTTCTATAGGTTCGTCATGCCCGAACTCAATTTCAAGCGGAATACCCTGCCCAAAGACAAAAGCATCCATCCTTACATAATCATATGCTTTATACAGCCATGCCGGTGCGTTCCCCTTTTCGATTCTGTAAATTTCCACAATGCTGCCTCCTTTCCGATGTTTCAATTTATCAGTTAAGGGTCACTTCAAGATCCTTTGCGGCAGGACTTGTGTCTGTTCCAAAATATCTGGTCAAAATTTCCGCAAGAGTCCCATCTTCCTTGAGCTCTATGATAACTGCATCCACATCCTCCCTGAGTGCTTTCCCGTTATCATCTTTGGGGAAAAGGAAATATGTGCTGTTATGCGGACTGATAAATTCCTGAGTCTCGTCATCAAGAGGATTGCCGACCAAATCGTTTTCCATTCCAAACTGTCCAATCAGTGTATCAAGGATAGGTCCATCATCTATTGCCACATCTGTCTTTCCGTCTACGATATTCTGGAATTTAATCTGGAAACCTGACTCTGTATATAAAATATCAATAGTATGTTCCGGATTCTGCTCATTCCAATGTTCCAATGCCAGTGCTTTATTATTGCCTGCACCAACCTCCACCTTATACCCTCTGTCCGCAATATCCTGTAACCCTGTAAGCGG
This sequence comes from Lachnospiraceae bacterium, assembly GCA_029062885.1. Taxonomy (GTDB): domain Bacteria; phylum Bacillota; class Clostridia; order Lachnospirales; family Lachnospiraceae; genus UBA3282. Next base: position 8,943 of record JAIDPH010000307.1, on the reverse strand, counting down.
AGCATCTCCGATTCTCTGAATAAAAACATCATACCCCGTTTTATAGGGAAGGCTGTAATAATATAACTCGCCCCGTTCTTCCCTCCATGCGTAATTATTGACTGCCAGATCATACAGACCGCTGCTAAGCCCTGTCAGCGGATCGTCAGCTTTTATGATCTCCAATTCGTATTGAGGAAGTCTCTCAAAGACCGCTTTCAGGATTTCTATATCGCTTCCGCCAATCTCATTGTTTTCGTCTACGACCATATAAGGCGCCGGACCTCCTGTGGTAGCCACGGTAATCTTTTTGACGCCGGATGCATCATTGTCACCGTTACTGCTGCCACATCCGCTCAGAGTGCCGAGTGTCAATACTACAGTCAAAATTGATGCCAGTGCTTTCTTTCCAATATTCTTTTTCATAATTTTCCTCTTTTCTGCGCCCATCCAGCGCTTTGTATTTTTATAGTGATTCCTTTCGCTTTTTCATAACCTTCTAATTATTACTAAGAAGCCCCCTTAACGGATTAACTGTTACGTCGAAATCAGGTCTGTAATTAGTCGGCTCTCTATCCTCCCATGACGGAGAATTCCAAATAGTGTCCGAAATCTCTGACTGGTAATCCTCTGCTGTTTCACCTTCCGGATGCTTTAGGAATATATTTACCGGATCAGATGAAAGCTTCTTTCTCTCACCGTCACTCTTCCAAAGTTCCTCAAATGGAATCAGCGGTACGATTCTTTCCTCATAACCTTTGAAAGGACCACCCATTCCGGTCTTTCTGGGCGGACCATCGTGGAAGAATGTATACTTAGCAAATGTCGGGATGCTATAAAGGTCTTTAATATATCCCCAAATATTCTTATACTCAGTAATTCTCTTTTTCATCGGTCCGATATTTCTAAAGTATCCTGTCTCCCATCGAACCAAAGAAACATATGCCCTGATATCAGAATCGGTAATGTAATCACCAAACAAGAACCGGTTCGTCTCAAGTCTCTTATCAAGTTTTTCCAGCGAATCAAAAAAGTCATCATAGCCTTCACTATAAGCTTCCCATGATACACCAAACGCCATACGATAGTGACCATTGTTGATATGAGGGAAGAGCCAATCATTCAGTTCATCGATTTCCTTACGATATTTCTTAGGATAAAGATCCGGTGCATCAACCGGCTGGAACTTTCTAAACTGTACCTCAATATAGTTAGATAGTCTGTGATAATCGTTATTAACCGCCTTTTTTTCCATAACATCTACCAAGGTCGGAGTAGTTGCGCGCCCTTTATAATCAGGCTTGGCATTCTTATAAAACTCACTTAAGAAATGAACTCCTGTAATAGGATCCTTAAACTCAGGCTGGTCTGAAAAGCCGTGACCATACTTATTGGATGTACCCGTGTGACTGGTTGTCTGATCTGCAATTACATCCTGAAGGCCAAGTAAGTCTCTTGCGATAACCGGTCTATTAGACCAATTACATCCATGAGCCCAATAGATTGCATATCTTTTATTTTCTGCCTTAAATTCATCTTCCTTATTGCCAAACTTCTTTATGAAGCTATTAGGTTGACGCACGAAAACCCCTCTCTCGTTCGTTTCATCTTTCTGTTCGTTTGGTCTTGGCGCAAGTCCTCCTGCCTCGGCTGCAAATTGCTCTGCCAATTCATCTGTATAAGATTGTAATATTTCTTCCGTGCTAACCGCTTTTGTATTAAATTCACAGCATCCCATATTCGTTTTCCTCCATAAAATTAATATTTGTTTGCCAGCTCTACAAGCATCATTCCATTTCATAAAAAAGCAGCTGCCATATGCTTATGACAACTGCCAGCTTTGTGTTTCGTAAGCCGGGTGAATCATGCATATGAAAAGCAAACCGTGTTCAAAACACACCGTCTGACAGCAACAACACTTATTATCTCTTCTGTTCGCTACCATATTATTTATTCTCATATAAACTGCTCCCTTTTTATATCATATAATTCTAGTAGGTTTTATAGGATATATTATATGTTTCAATACTCATATTGTCAATAGATTTTCTTGACCAGAGTAATAGATTATTCCTTTAACACATAATAGATATTATCTATGAACAGGGATTTTAAAGGGATATGACAAGAATATGTCATACCCCTTTTTTGAGTGTGTTATCTATCTCCCAACAATCTCTTTTAACGTCTAAATATGTAGTTTTTATGGAAGCTGAAACTTACTGATTAATGAATCTAATGTAGTTGCCTGTGCAGAGAGCTGCTGGCTTGTTGCAGAAGACTCCTGTGCTGTAGCGGAATTCGACTGCACAACCTCGGAAATCTGATCGACGCCAATCTCGGTCTGCTTCATTGCCTCAGCCTGTTCATTTGCCATCTCGCTGATATTCTTAGAGGATTTGGCAATCAGTTCAATGCCTTCCAGAACACGGTCAATTGAGGCATTAACGAGATCCAGAGTCTTACTTCCGTCATCAATCGCACTCAAGGAAGTCTCTATTAAAGTTCTGGTCTCGGCAGCAGATTTTGCACTCTTTTCAGCGAGCTGACGGATCTGGTCTGCAACGACGGAGAATCCTCTTCCGGCATCTCCCGCTCTTGCTGCCTCGATGGAAGCGTTTAGCGAGAGCAGGTTTGTCTGTGAGGCAATGTCTTCAATCTCGGAAATAATACTTCCAACCTGCTGTGAAGCATCATTGATTCGTGACATAGCATCCATCATTGCTTTCATTTCTCTATTACTGCGTTCCGCCTCGTCAGCATATGTACGAGCCTGATTATATGATTCATTGGCACTATTTGCGGTAGTTACGATATCATCGGAAATTGTTGTTATGGTCGCATGCATTTCTTCTACGGCGCCAGCCTGATCTGTTGCGCCCTCTGCAAGGCTCTGCGCTGCTTCTGCTAAGTTGAGTGCACCGGCATTCACCTGGGAAGAAGCCTCACTGACAGATGTCAGTGTCTCAATCAACTCGTGTTTCAGCTCAATCATTGAGGACAGAATCGACTCAAAATCACCGACATACCTACTCTTGTCGCGGCTTGTAACTGTAAAGTCAGCATGGGACATATGCTTTAAAATATTTCCCAAATCACCAATAATAAACCGCAGGGAAGACGCCATGGCAGTTGTCGAATCAATCATCTCGGAGACTTCGTCTTTGGTCTCAACTGTCGGGAACGGTGATGAGAGATCCCCCTGTGCAAAGGTGTCCAAACGATTCTTGAGTTGCCCTAAAGGTACTGCAATACTGTTTGCGATTCCCCTACCCAAAGAGATTGCAAAAAAAATGGAGCAGGCAACTATAACAACTGCGATGATCATAAGAATGATAACAAGGGTTGAGAGAAAATCTGATGAAGATTGTCCTTTATCTACCTTAATATCCATAATTTGTGCCAGGTTATCATAAATATCATCGTACATAGGAGCCAGCACATACAGCGCTTTGTCCTGCGCCAGTGCGGACTGTGAAGAATCTGTCGTGGCACCCTGGCTGATGATTTCACCCTCAAGTTCCCAGTAATCACTAAGCTTACTCTTCAAATAATTATAAAGTTCCTTGTTTTCCTTTGAGACCATAACGGCTTCAAGACTGTTAAACTCGGCTGTAAACTCTGATTGATAGTTTTCGTGGTTTGCGAGCAGCGTATCGATGGCTGATTGGTCATCATAGCCGATAATACCGCGCATTGCGGAACGTGAATCCGCAAACTGTGTCATGGCTCTTCCGACATCACCCTGTGCAAAACCGTAATCAATCAAGATAGATGAATAAAGCTGCGACATGGCAAACATTGCAATCAATATGACGACAGAAACCGCACTCAAAATACATGCAATGAAAATGAAAGCCTTGACAAGCCGGTCTCTTATTTGTAAGTTGTTCAATTTCTTTAACATAGTGATACATCTCCTTTTTAACTCATATTTCTCTTTGTATTTCTTTGGAACTACTAAAAATAACTTAGCAAATTTATCCTACTATATTATAAATTTGCAAAATCCAAAAATAATAAATGCATTTTTTCTTCTGTTTCAAAAAATTCATTTTTATGTTTCGTGCCTGTGTATATCTGTTTCCCATCCTGATAGGCAATCAGCGTATTCATTGGAACAGGCTCCCATACATGGCAATCAAGCGGCTTGGTCGATATTACCACTGCCTCTCCTTTCCGGCAAGTGTATAAGCTATTTTGATAATTGGTGTGTACATACATCAGCTCACCATCATATAAAAGGAGATTTACCTTATTTTCTGGCGTAATCTCACAGAGGATTTCATCTATCAGCCAAAATCTCTCCTGTCCTGACAGTTCTTTTTTCTCTTCTATCTCTGTATTTACCCGGCTGATAATATATCCCAAAATACGCTCACTATCCGTTTGTCCTTGTTGACTATGTACAAAGGGATTAAGCAAATCGCAGTCAAAAATCGTCCCATTATGCGCCAGTGTCCAAGTCCTGTCACTGTTATCCCGCATGACAAAAGGATGCGTATTTTCGTAATTGAGAGTACCTCTTGTAGCAAGCCTTATATGTGCAATCATTTTATCCGATTCCACTTTAAACTGTAACCTCTGTCTAAGATATTTACTTTTATGTGAGGCTTCCGGCTGTTTTTCCAAAGATACCGCATTCCCATAAAAAAAAGCCATTCCCCATCCGTTGGGATGTTCAATACCGTGTGAAAAAAATTTCAAAAGAAGCTCGTTTAATTCCAGTTTATTGCGGGAGGTTACACCAAACAATTCACACATCTACTGCCCCTGCCTTTCCTTTACAAGCACCAATCCTTTTTTTACATATCCATCCCCAAATTGTTTTCTGATTTTCCATGCATACCTGTTATCTGCATCTGTAAATTTTTCATATTCAAACTGCAGGATTTCATCCACATCTAACAGAAGCCCACCATAGAACGCTTTCATCATCTCAATTACTTTTAAGGCTGCATGGGCTACAGAATATATTTCTCCATCTGTTGTCAATATATTGACTGTCTTTAGATCGTACCTGGCGGCATTCTTAAAATTCTGCACTGCCTGAATCTGATCCTTTTCGCTGAACGTCTGACATCGAGTTGCTGCAAGCCAGACCATTAACAGCTGTGCAAAGATAATATCCTTTTCCTCCACACCGGCGCGTACAAGGGGATTTAAATCAAACATACGCAGCTCTATATGATTGACACCATCCTGGCACAACGATTCTAAGTTATTTTCTCCTGCCGGCTTCAACCGTATTGGATAATACAGTTCAGAAGCTGCTTTTAGTAACCCCATATCCACATATTTTTGGATACTGTCTGCATATGCGGAAATATTACGGTAATCCAAAATAGGTGCAAACTCATTCCAATATCCCATTTCGCCGCATCTGACGGATGCCATTCCCGTAAACACATCCTGATCATAAATGCCTTTTTCTACAAACGAACTGTCCAGAAGCGGGCTTGCCGCAGTCGCTGCCACAAGCAGCCAGCCATAAGCAGCCATTCCCTGTGCAAGATCCAGATAAAACCTGTTCTTGTATTCCTGATAATCCGTTTCTTTTTGATATTTGAAATCTGCTTCCAGCAGTTCCTCCGAAAAAGAATAATTTACATGGATACCGGAAAATGTCATTTTATACCGCCCGTATTTTGCAGATAAATATTCCCTGTATGCAGTTTTTGATACCTCGATACCCTTAAAAACTGCAACCGGTATGTCGCTTTCATTTTCAATATAAGGAGGATTGGAAAACGGCCACAAGTATTCTCTTTCCGGCAGGCTTACTAATCTTTCATAAATTCGCCTATTGTGAAATTCCAGTTCCCTAATCGCATCTTTTGCGCTGGTATGCACAGAAGTATTGATTTCCGTCTGGTTTTCACAGAAATCCTTTACAATATGCTTATCATCCGGAAATGGATGGTGTGAATGGGATAGAGTACCGTCCTTTAAGATTCTTAAGCTTTCTTTCTCCAGCCCAAAATTCCCATCCAGTATACGCTTTTTTACATCTTCATTTTCAATATGTAACATTTAACCACCATACCTTTCTCTATTCGCATATCATTTTTCATCCTCTCCAATTCCAACAAAAAGTTTCGGCGCACTTTCCGTAATCCCATTTTTGCGCACTTCCTCCGGAACATTTTCTCCTTATTAACCCAATGATTTATCCTTGTATTTTGCTATTTCCTCCAGATACTTCTGCCCTATCATACTGATTGGTGAATCTTTCCTTGAAATATATCCGATTGTCATTCTTTCATCTGATTTTAACTTTACAGCGCAATGATCCTTTCCATTCAGGTCTTCACATATAATGCCGGAACATAGCGTATATCCGTTCAGCCCAACCATAAGATTCAACAGTGTAGCCCTGTCATTGGCTCGGATAAACCTTTTGTACTGATATGTACTTAGGACTTCCTCCGCAAAATAAAAAGAATTATGTTCTCCCTGTGCAAATCCAAGACATGGATATTCTTCCAATTCCTCTAAAGTGATTTCCTTCCTGTCAGCCAGAGGATGCCCCTTCCACATATATACGTAGATGCCACATTCCAACAGCGGCGTAAACTGTAAGCCATACTCGAAAAACAACTTATTTAACACATTTTGATTAAAATCGTTGAGATACAAAATACCGATTTCACTTTTATGATTCCTGACATGGTCAATGACTTCATAGGTCTTTGTTTCATGCACTTCAAATTCATACTCATCCATTCCATACTGCTTCACAAGCTCGACAAATGCACTTACAGCAAATGTATAGTGCTGCATGGAAACACTGAAAATTTTTTTCACATTTGTCTGCGAAATATATTTTGCAGACAACAAGTCGTACTGCTCCATCACAGACTTAGCATATCCGATAAACTCTTCGCCTTTGGTGGTCAGCGTTATGCCATTTTTAGACCGTATAAATATATCGAACCCTATTTCTTTCTCCAAAGAATGAATGGCAGATGAAAGACTGGGCTGAGATATGAAAAGAATCTTAGCCGCATCGTTTAATGAGTTTTCTCCCGCTATAGTAATTGCATATTTTAATTGAATTAGAGTCATTTTATTTCATATTATTCCTATCTTTATGGTATGATTATAGAGTATATCGTATTCTATCATAAAAAGCAAATTATGTATAATTCTTTTTTTCTTTAAATAGTAATAGATTTTACCAATATGTAAAAGGAACCATTACGGCTGCTCTTATTTGCCTTTAAACGATTATGCACCTATAACATTACTTCATTCATACTTCCGGTTCTATTTCAATCCTCGCCATCACACCATCTATATTTTTATTTTCTCATTACCGACTGTCTTTGCAGCATGGGGTTTAAACTTTTCAAATATAAAAAATCGTCGCTCAGCAGCGTAATTTACTATAATGATTAGGGTGTCAAAAGGTCAGTGACTTTTGATATATTTGTACCTTGAAAACTTAACACGATATTCAACATTACAGTGATATTTGATAAAATATAAGTATCAAATATCGAGGTGGTTCAAATGGCATTTGTTGCAAATGATAATCAACAATTAGAGCTGACAGATAGCACTCTTAATCTCACACAAAGGGAAAAAAGAGTTTTAGAAATATCATGGGCTAAAACTTTTGCAGAACAAGTTTTTCCTGCTATAGACGAGAGCATTTTCTCTGTTCTATACAGCGACAAGGCTTCCCGCCCAAATACGCCTGTAAATGTAATTGTTGGGGCATTGATCTTAAAAGAAGCCCTTGGCGATACAGATGATGAACTGGTTGAAGCTCTTATGTTTGACATCCGTTATCAGTATGCTCTTCATACAACAAGCTTCGAAGAGCAGCCTCTCAGTGACCGTACATTAAGCAGATTCAGGGCGCGCGTTTTAGCATACGAAACGGAGCACGATGTTGATCTGATTCATGAATGTGTTGTAAAGATGGTAAAAGAGATATCTGAATTTATGAACATATCTCCAGGAAGACAACGCATGGACAGCTTAATGGTTGCAGCCAACATCAGGAATCTTTCTTTGTTGGAACTGTTTTATACCTGCGTTGCAAATCTTGCAAAAATAATGAATCAGAGAGAAGTCCTTCTCCCGAAAGAACAACATCACTATATTGAAAAAGATGATTACAATCGTTTCATATATCACCAACGAGAAGTTGATGCCGCAGAGCGCACAGTTGTTGTAATGCATGATGCAGAAAAACTCATTGGGCTTTGTGATAAAACGGGTGATCTCGATGATACCAGCGAATATCAGCTTCTGATCCGTCTTTTAAAAGAAAGAACCGTCATGGATGATGATGGCGGCAGACGTCTCAGGAAAAAGGAAGAAATCCAAAATTCATCCGAAGTTTTATTGAACCCATCTGACCCGGATGCAACCTTTCGATACAAAGCCGGAGGCAAGAACCTCGGCTATGTTGGAAATGTTGTTGAATCCGTTGGTGCAAACGGAAGCCTCATAACTGACTATGCATATGAGAAAAATATATATACTGACAATCAGTTTATGAAGGATTATCTCGAACGACAGGATACTTTTGATGATGGCTCCTTTATAGTTGCAGATGGTGCTTATAGTGGTGAAGCGAACATAAAAGCAGCTGAATCCCATAACCTTAAGCTTGTGACAACAAACTTCACCAGCCGCAAACCTGATGAAATATATGCTGGTTTTAGGTTTACTGAAGACGGACATTTCCTGATTGAATGCATAAATGGATGTAAACCGGAGGAATGCACGTATGATCCGGGAAATGACCATTCTGTTGCATATTTCAAAACCAAAGAATGTGATACATGTCCGTATAAGGACAGATGTCAGCCTCGTTTCCTAAAGACAAGAGTCAGAAAAGAGGTCTCATGGAAGGCAGTTGGGCGGGCAAAGCGAGGCTGTAAAAAATCCTGTGTCTATGGGAAATAATCTTTACTGATAGGAATCAGATATGTAGAAATTTGCTGT
>JAIDPH010000306.1 GCA_029062885.1 Lachnospiraceae bacterium | reverse complement strand
AACTCAATATTTATTTTTCTAACTATAAAATAACATACACCTATTTACTTCCACTGTCAATAGACAGTCAGTAAAAATATAAGGAAAATAAGCAAATATCTATCCTGCCTTGAATTTAAATTTTGCAGTCTCATGCGGAGTGCTTACCTTCTCAATCTGCGCGCCTAATGCCTGAAGTTTTAAATCGAAATCCTCATAACCGCGTTCAATATACTGAATTTCATCAATCGTCGTAACTCCTTCAGCCGCCAGCGCTGCAATGACAAGCGCCGCGCCTGCACGCAAATCCGGAGCAGAAATGCTTGCTCCCGTATATCGATCCACACCGTCAATGATAGCGGTATTGCCCTCAACCTTGATGTTTGCTCCCATTCTGGTAAGTTCATCAATATATTTGAAACGATTCTCAAAAATACTTTCCGTCACAATGCTTGTCCCGGCAGAAAGTCCAAGCGCAACCGTAATCTGCGGCTGCATATCCGTGGGAAATCCCGGATAGGGCAACGTCTTTACATGAGTATGCCCAAGCGGTTTGGAAGCAACTACACGCACCGCATCGTCTGATTCTTCCAACTCACAGCCGATTTCCAGTAATTTTGCACTAATTGACTCTAAATGTTTAGGTATAACATTTTTTACAGTTACATCTCCCTTAGTCACTGCTGCTGCAAACATAAATGTGCCCGCTTCAATCTGGTCGGGAATAATGGTGTACTCAGTTCCATGCAGTTTGGGAACTCCCTTGATTCGGATTACATCAGTACCCGCGCCTTTAATACTGGCACCCATACTGTTCAAAAAGTTAGCCAAATCTACAACATGTGGTTCCTTAGCCGCATTTTCAATAATTGTCTTACCTTCCGCCATAGCAGCCGCCATCATGACATTGATAGTAGCTCCTACTGTTACGACATCCATATAAATATGATTGCCGGCTAACTTCTCCGCCTCGGTAATAATCAATCCATGTTCAATCCTTACATCAGCGCCAAGCGCACGAAACCCTTTAATATGCTGGTCAATCGGTCTTAATCCGATGTTACAGCCTCCCGGCAGAGCGACCTCCGCCTTCTTGTATTTTCCCAATAAAGCGCCTAAAAGATAATATGACGCTCTTATTTTTTTTATATAATCATCTTCTATCACAAGGTCATTAATCTGTGATGCGTTGATTCTTACGGTATGCCTGTCCAGCTTTGTGACTATAACGCCTATGCTCTCCATTGCCTGTAATAACACATTGGTATCACGCACATCCGGAACATTTTCTATCACAACAGCTTCATCAGTCATAACGGCTGCCGCTAAAATTGCCAATGCAGCATTCTTCGCGCCGCCTATTTCAACCTCACCGACTAACGGATTTCCACCCTTAATCGCATATTGTTCCATATATAGTCCCCTTATCGTTCAATTACAAATACGGATATAATCTAAAATAATAATAAACATTTTATTAAAAGTATACCATAATTTTCACATTTGTAAATGGGGCAGTATACCAAAAGATTCCTACTATAATACTAAAGTTAATTCAAATACTTCAGAGGATTCACTCTTGAGCCGTTTATCACTATCTCAAAATGCACATGAGGGCCCGTGCTGACACCGGTATTTCCACTCAGAGCAATCTTCTGTCCCTGAGATACATACTGTCCAGGAGACACTAATACCTTACTCAAGTGAGCGTATCTGGTCTGTGTTCCATCAGGATGATTAATATAGATTACATTGCCGTAACCACCGCCCCATCCTGCTTTCACAACAGTACCCGAAGAAGCAGCCATAACTGCCGTACCGGTAGGCGTAGCCCAGTCAACACCCTGATGATAAGTGCTGGCGCCTTTAGTCGGTGCTTTTCTATATCCGAAACCGGAACTTTGTCTTCCACCGGAAATCGGCTTGATGTAAGTGGGCGGAATCTTCGTTCCCCTTTCCACCTGCTTCGGCACCGCTTCATAGGTTATCTCTTCTTTGAGTATTTCTCTTCCCACCTCTTCATTATTACGATAAGAAACGTCTGCCACTACTATTCTGTGTCCTGCTGACGGCTCCTGCAAAGTTCTGGTCTGCGTCGTATACCAGTCATCATTATCGATATATATTATATCTGCCTCATAATCCTCTTCATAATAGACTTCCTCTACACGCTCAACCGAAAGTTCAGGTTCCGGCACCGTTATTATCAGTTCATCGCCGACACGAATAATCGAATTTTCACTTTCTATCGTGTCGTTCATCGCAATCAGCCTGTCCAATGTCAGGTCATTGTTCATTGCAATTTTTGACAGCGTATCTCCCGCTACCACTTCGTATATTTGTTCCTTTTCCTGTTCTTTAGTAACTTCCTCAATCGCCGTCTGTAAAGGAGTAATCTCAAAGTCCTGTAAATAAGCTTCTACAACCTCTACCGAATCTCCGAATCCGATTGATTTAAGCCCCAGATCATAATCGTCAAAATCTTTTTCAGCCTCCGGCTCCACTGTTGCAAAAATATTTGCCAATTCTGAATTTATACCGGCATTTACTATCACAGCCTGTTCTTCATCTTTCTCATCCTCTTTGGCATAAATAGCTGTGGTAAGCACATTCAGCTCGCGCTCAGGATCCATCACAAGACCTATGGTATACTGGCTTTCCGGATCATACTTACCGAGAGATGCCTGCAATAATTCCAATACCTCATCGGTAGTGGCAAGATTTACTGTGTACTCGTTAATTTTTACCGTATATGAGCGGTTAAGAGTCTCCCTGATACTGTTCCTAAGAACAGATGCCATATTACTTATTATGACATCATCATCATCCACTTCACCCCACAGCACCTCACAGCTCTCATAAGTGACATTACTGTCAGCAAGTACTATCTCACCACCATCGCCTGCAATTATTTTTCGCGCACCAATGAGACAATTGTCTATTCTGTCCACATCATCAACAACGCCAACCTGCTCGCCATTCAGATATACAGTGAACTGATTATCTCCGGTGCTTTCCAGTTTTTGATAGTAAGGTAGAAAAAGTGCTGCAATCGCAGCTACAAGTACTGCAACCTTAATATATGCAATTTTTATTTTTTTATAATGTCTGCTCACAAATTTCATAATTATTTTCCTTATTAATAATCGTTTTGCCGTAATAAAATTGTAACATTTTTATTTTAGCAATATTTACAATAAAAGTAAAGACATAATGACAATATTCACTTTTCGCAAGAACTATGATAGACTGAATGCAGCAAAATATACATATAATACGGGGAGCGGTCTGTAATGGACAGAATTATTTTTCATATTGATGTGAATTCTGCATATCTTAGCTGGAGCGCGTTAGATAAACTTGAACGCGGTTCTGAGATTGACCTGCGCACTATTCCCGCCATTATCGGTGGCGATATGGCAAAACGCCACGGGGTGGTGCTTGCCAAGTCAATCCCTGCGAAAGCCTATGGCATTACGACAGGAGAACCTATTGTCAATGCGATGCGTAAATGCCCCTCCCTTCTAGTAGAGCAGCCTGACCACAGCCTATATAACAGAAGAAGCACGGAACTGATGCATCTTCTGTCCGATATATGTCCTGATATCGAACAAGTCAGCGTAGATGAATGTTATATGGATTATACGCCTATAAGCAGGCTTTTTCCATCTCCTGAAACAGCTGCCGACTATATCCGCACGCAGGTATATGAAAAACTCGGATTTACCGTAAATGTCGGCATTTCTGACCGTAAAGTTCTTGCGAAAATGGCTTCGGATTTTAAAAAGCCAAACCTGACGCATACACTTTACTCATATGAAATTCAGGAAAAAATGTGGTCGATGCCGGTTTCTTCTTTATTTATGTGCGGCCGCTCCAGCGTAAGTGCATTGCGTAACTTAGGAATAATAACAATCGGAGATTTGGCAAGAACTGATATAGATATTCTGACTTCCAATTTGAAAAGCCACGGAAAACTGCTCTGGGAGTACGCCAACGGCATTGACGACTCTATAGTAGAAACAGTGCGGTCCGAGGCAAAGGGAATAGGCAATTCCACCACCATGTCCCATGACGTCACTGGGAGACAGGAAGCTCAGCATATCCTTTTGGAATTATCGGATTCCGTCGCCAAAAGACTGCGCGAATCCGGTCTGACAGCAGAAATGATAAGTGTAGAAATTAAGTATAATAACTTCAAAAAAGTATCTCATCAGACTACTTTAGATAGTCCAACTTCCGGCAGCGACACCATATACCGGACTGCCTGCTCCTTATTTGATGAGTTTTGGGATAATACGCCCATACGATTGCTTGGAATCCGTTCTTCCAAACTGCTTTCAGCAAAAGAGCCGGTTCAGCTTAGCCTGTTCAGCATGCCTAATCTTAACAGTCAGAATATATCTTCGTCCCACCGCATTTCCGAGGAAAAAGAGGCACTTCTTGAAAAATCCCTCGACTCCATACGGAAAAAATACGGTGCAGACTCTGTTGTCCGCGGCAGCATGCTTAAACGCTAAAATGGCAGGGTAATATTTAATAAATTAACCGCAATATCTGCAAGAATCAACAGTATTATAACAATAGAAAGTGGTATCATGGCTTTCTGACTTTTAGCCATTTCCGACTGCCTTGACAAAATTTTTTCAGACTGTTTGTCCAGTTCCTCAGTCATAGCGGCTTGCACATTACGATAAACTTTAACATTCTCTTTATGAAGGAAGTCATCCGAACGTTGAACAACATCTTCCATCTGCTTCTTCATTTCAGGCAGAAGGTTTTCCTGCTGCTCCTTTATTCCCGCAATAAGTTCTTCCATCTGCTTCTTTGTCTCTGTGGCAAATTCTTCCTGCTGCCTCTTTGTCTCCACGGCAGATTCTTCCTGTTGCTTCTTCGTTTCTGCAACAAGATCTTCCTGCTGTTTCTTTGCCGAAACAAGCTCATTTGACTGCTTCTTCATTTCCTCCAGCAGTTTTCCCATGTCTTCATGTATATCGCTGCTTTCCTGAATCGCCTCAATCTTCTGAAGGCTTTCATTCATCACTTTCTGCAGCTGTTCCATGTTTTCTATAGTCTTCAGATTCACCTTGCGCATTTCCTGCAACAGCTTATCATATTCATCCATCTGCTTCTGCATCATTTCCATCTTCGCCGTGTCCGCCGCCGAATTTGCATTTATCAGTTCCTGTGCATTAGCTTTTTGTGAAAGTTTATTCAAAAAAGTATCCATCTTTTTATTCCTTCTCCTTTGCCAAGACTGCTTTGGTATGGTTCTTTCTCGTATAGTTTAACATTTTTCTGTTATTATTACAATAATGAGATTTTTCGATATATTTTTCAGTCTAATATATGAAGATTCAAAACAACGGAGCCTTTGAATGAATCTGAAATCATACTGTGCGCACAGGAGGCACTGCTATATGCAGACCAATAAAACAGAGCAATTAATTAAAAAAGCAAGGCAGCGGGAACCGGATGCTTTTGTACAATTGATGCAGCTTCATATGAAAGATATGTATAAAGTTTCTCTGGCAATTCTTATGAATGATGAGGATGCCGCGGATGCGATTCAGGATACAATACTTACCTGCTGGGAAAAAATACATACTTTAAGGCAAATGCAATATTTTCATACATGGCTGACACGGATACTAATTAATAAAAGTTACGATATCCGCAAAAAAAATAAACAAATGGCAGCGCTTGAAGTATTTAATGAACCTGCTAAGGAAGATAATTATAATCTTGAGTTCAAAGAGGCATTGTCTACACTGGATGAAAAGTATCGTATCATCATGACCCTTTTTTACAGCGAGGGCTACCATATTGATGAGATTGCCAAAATGCTAAAAATTCCTAAAAGCACGGTCCAGACAAGGTTGCAGCGTGGACGGGAAAAGCTTGCAAAAAATTATTATGGAAAGCATCGAAAGGAGAATTAACATGCGTAAAAATGAAGAAAATATTTTCATAAAAGATATCGAAGTGCCGGCAATCGTACAAAAGAAAGCAGGCGCCGCCTTTTCAAAAATCATAATGGAAGGGACTGACAACATGACGAATAAAAATAATCAAAAAGTTAAAACATATGAAAAAACACGTTATCATTTCAGGAGTTCGGCTGTTGCGGCAGCTTGTATATGTATTCTTGTAATGGGAAGCATAACAGCCGCAGCTGCAGCATATCATCATTGGAGCCGTAGTATGCAGGGGAGGTTACAGGCTACTGCCAATCAGCAGAATGATTTAGTAAATAGTGGAATCTCTACTATATTAAGCGAGGATACCTCCTATGATTCTATGCAAGTTACGTCAGGAAACGTAACAATAAAACCATTGGAAATAATTGCCGACGGGCATTTTGCTCTTATTTCATTTTCCATAGAGGGATATATAACAGACGATATGACAGAGCGGTGGACAAGTCCGGGTTTTGAAAAAATATTGGTAACCGACAAAAATGGAGGGCTTGATATGAGCGGCGGTTTTTACAATGGAATTGTAACGGGAAGCGATGGAAAGCCTGTATATGATAACGGGGATTTACTAGAATATGACGAATATAGAAATATAATCCCCCATTACATGACAGAAGACGGAACTATGGAATTTGTGATGACAATATATAAACCGAATATTAATGATAACATTTTAGGAGATATAATCCATATAGAATTTATAAATCTCAGCACCATGTATCAGGAGAGTGAACATGCAATAGATGGAACATGGTCTATTGGCTTCACAAATGAATTAAATAGTACATGGTCTTTTGATATCACGCTTCCCGAAAAAAATGCTGCGGAATTATACACGCTCGATGCGGCACTTGGCGATACCGGTGCATTAGTAAAATCTGTAGAGCTTTCGCCTATTTCTATAAAAGTCAGTTATGATAGTTCTGATTTTACAGGCATCGCTTATCAAGAAAAAGTCACAGATTCAGACGGAAAAGAAACATTGTCAACCTTTTATACCGAACCTCCTGCGTTTTGCGGAGTGCGTCTTGAAGACGGAACACTGCTAACATGCATTACAAGCGCCGGTATGATGGGATACACAGGCCTATCACATACGGAATATTATACTTTGATGTCATTTAACAGAATAATTGATACAAGTCGTGTTGACGCATTATTATTCATGAAATATCCTCCTAATGAAGAAAGACCTCTAATTGAAGATAATCTGTACATAATACCACTCAGTGATTCTTCTAAATAACTATACTCATATGTATATGGGCATCTATGCAGCATAGATGCCCTTTTCATTTCTTATGTCCTACATAGCAGACAAACTTCATCCTTTTACTTCCTTCCACGGTCCACGACTCGAAAAATAAACTGACACTTTCTCTTATACACATATCCGAGCCCA
>JAIDPH010000305.1 GCA_029062885.1 Lachnospiraceae bacterium | reverse complement strand
CCCATTAGTTATGTAAGTAACAGAGCTAGGTATAACATATGTTATACCTAGCTCTGTTACTTACATAACTAATGGGTATTGCGGGCTATTTCCTGCGCTGTTGAAAACGCATGCCCTAAATCTGCGGCAAAATGTGCCGCTCTCCAAGCTCGCTTATCCTCTTCCTTGAACATCTCCACATCGTATTTCTCATAATTATCAAATTGATACGTGTTATATGCCACAACTCTGGAAGTCGGATGCTTAAAGACATGTCCAATTTCAGCTTCAAGGTCATCCCAATGGTTTGGATAATGAAATTTTTGGGCAAGTTCTGGCGTACAGTTACAGGAATACAGCATAGTTATGGGGACTGGTTTAGGAGCGAGTGACTCATGATTGAGATGATAAGTATTTTTGCTAAACATGGCGCGCTCCAAAAAACTGTGCAGCATTCCGGTAATGTTACCAAAGTACGTTGGGGAGGCAATCGCCAGGGCGTCAACTTCAAAAACTTCGGCCACTAGCTCATGAATATCATCCTTCACAGGGCATGTGCCGTAAAACTTTCCCTGTTTCTGTTTACACGCAAAGCAGCTACGGCAGCCTGTATATTTGAGGTTGTACAAAAAGATTTTTTTAACGTCAGCCTCTGGAAAGACAGATTGGTATCCCTTTATCCACTCTTCCAGAAGTTGTGCGCTGTTGCCATTGACACGAGGACTTGCATTTATTGCTATTACTTTCATGGTAGGGGTCATTTATACGATTCCTTGTATATGGCGACAACATCTTCAGGCGCCAGATCATAGCGATCAAAATTGAACAAAATCCCCATGACTTCCCGCGCGTTTTTGGCGAAAGTCGGAAACTCCTCTGGCTTGATGCCATAGTCGGACATTTTAAGGTTTTCAACACCACAAGCTTTTTGGAGCGAAACCAGGGCGTCAATGAATTCTTCTGGCCTGTCAGCCATTGGTTTTCCCATTAATCTGGCCATATCAATAAATCTGTCATCGCAAACATGTTTGCGCACAAAGAAACTGAAATACGCCTTGCTAATCATGATCAAGCCGGCACCATGCGGCAGCGCGGGATGATATGCCGACAGGGCGTGTTCCATCGAATGTTCGCTTGTTGTCATGCTTATGGTCATGACTTCGCCAGAAAGTGTGTTCGCAAACGCGACATGGGCGCGAGCCTCAAGGCCCTTGCCATTTTGCACCGCACGGGGCAAAAATTCAGCTATGTTCCGAATTGCTTCCCGGGCGCGCATATCACTGTCTATATTCGCCGCATTTGAAATATAGCTTTCCACACTATGGAAGAGGGCGTCAAAGCCCTGATAAGCGGTGAATTTTGGCGGTACGGACTGCATCAGTTCCGGGTCAACCACGGATATTACCGGGAACAGACGAACGTCGCCAATAAAGCCTTTCTCATTGGTTGCCTCATTTGTGATGACGCCCGAATAGTCAACCTCGGATCCGGTTCCTGCAGTTGTTGTTATGGCAACAAGTGGGAGAGGCGCATGTCCAGGGGTTTTGCCTTTTCCGGAGCCTACACCAGCTGGCACATAATCCCACAATTTCCCTTCGTTGGGAGAAAGCAATGCAATTGCCTTTGTGCAATCCATGACGCTGCCTCCTCCCAAGGCAACGAGGAAATCAGCGCCGAATTCGCGTGCGGATTCCACACCGCCATCAACATTTTGAACAGTTGGATTGGCCGCAACGCCGTCATAAACAACTGTTTTCACTCCGGCTTTTTCAAGCTGTTCAAGTGTGCGATCGAGATAACCATTTGCGCGTGTCGATTTGCCATTTGAAATGATGACAAGCGCTTTTTTTCCGGGCATAGCCTGCTTATGAAGATTATTCAGTTGACCGGCCCCAAAAAGGACTTTGGTGGGCAAATATTGCTCATAAGCGAGTTTGGTCTGTGCCATGGGGACTTCTCCTGATAATTAATGGGTTGAGGGAATTCTACCAGCCTGCCAATGGAATTTTACGGTGCGGCGGGGGAAATGCCATGTCCAGGAGTCTTATATCTTCTTGGTCAAGAGAGATATTTAACGCATTAAAATTCTCGCGGACATGACTTTGTGAGGCTGCCTTGGGGATTGCCATTACGCCTTCCATCCGTATGGTCCACGCAAGCGCGATCTGCGCTGGCGACGCTTGATGCTTTTTAGCGACCTGCACAAGCGCTGGCGTATGCAAGAGCTTCCCCATTGCGATGGGAGAGTAAGCAATCACAACGATATTATTTTGTTGAGACCAGGGAATGAGATCAAACTCAACCCCTCTTTCTCCTAGATTATAGAGTACTTGATTTGCGCAACAATCTCCGCCGTTCGGCTGACTATGTATTAGGTTCATATCATCAACATCAATATTGCTTACCCCCCAGCGTACAATTTTTCCTTCTTTTTGAAGCTTTGTCATGGCTTTTATAGTTTCTTCAAATGGATGCAATCCCTTCCAATGAAGAAGGTACAAATCAATCCTGTCAGTTCCGAGTCTTTTAAGATTTTGCTCACAAGCTTGTAGGGTTCCAACATAACTTGCATGCTCAGGAAGCACTTTACTCACAAGAAAGACAACGTTTCGAACTGCGGCTATGGCACTGCCGACAAACTCCTCATTGGCATACATTTCAGCAGTGTCAATCATTGTCATACCCAAATCTATACCCAAGAGAAGCGCATCGGTTTCTCGTTTGCGATTCAGCGGGTTGCGACCCATATTCCAGGTTCCTTGGCCCAGAGCGCATAAAGTAGTGCCATCTGAAAAATTAATTTGTTTCATAAGAAGGGCTTTTAGCACTTATTCCTGAATCGGCAGATACCCAAATTTCGCATAAAAATACCCGGCTTCCTGATTTTTGCCAGGGTTGCTTAATCCAGATATTGATAATTTGTGGAGTCTCACGCATATTGACACGGAACAGGCTTGGCATAAAAATCTTTTTATTTCTAAGGGCGTGGAATATGGAAGTATTTGAGGCGGATACAATAGAGAATTTTAATAAGTTTTTCGGTTTTAAGACTCACCATCCGCTTGTTGAGATCGTCGATTTCAATTCGACTAATAATTATAAAATTCAGCACATTATTCGCTATGGGTTTTATGCGCTTTATCTAAAAAAAACTGCAGGATGTATCATAAATTATGGGAAAACTCGATATGATTTTGACGGAAATACCATTGTTAGCTTCGCCCCAGGCCAAGTTGTAGAGGTAGAAAGGACAAGTGAAGGGATTATCCCGGAAGCAATAGCTCTTTTATTTAGTCCCCTACTTATTTCTGACACTCATTTAGGACAGACGATAAAATATTATGATTTTTTCTCCTATGCTTCTAACGAAGCTCTGATACTTGCGGAAACAGAATGCAGGTCAATAATCAGAATTATGGCAGAAATTCGGAGAGAATTAAACCGCCCAATAGATAAGTTTTCTAAATTTTTGATTATTTCTTACATTGAAATATTGCTTAATTATTGCATGAGATACTACGAACGTCAGTTTATTACAAGAACAGAAA
>JAIDPH010000304.1 GCA_029062885.1 Lachnospiraceae bacterium | reverse complement strand
GTCCTTTCGAGCCTAGTACCGCTACGAGCGACAATGCAGCGAAAGCGTGCCCTGCGTTGATTTGTCTATATTGTACAACGGCCGTCTTGAAAAAAATCCCCCCGTTCCGCAAGTGCTTTTTAATATCTCTTCCACGTCCTCGAAGAAAACAAAATCATCATCGGCAAAAGCTCCAACCTTCCCGTCAACATGTCAAACATTAATACAAACTTTGAGAAAACCGAAAATCCTCCGAAATTACATGCAGGTCCTACTGCATGTAAACCCGGTCCCGTATTATTAACCGTCGCCAAGACTGCGGTAAGATTCGTGGTAGAATCATATTTATCCAGTGATAAAAGTATGAAAGAAACCACGCAGACTGCCAGATATATCGTCAGATATGACTGTACCGAGCGTACTGTTGAATCATCTACCGCCCTTCCTTCCAAATGAGGTTTCTTTACTATCTGCGGATGCGTTACTCTTAAAAATTCATTCTTCATATCCTGTAACAAAATCATAAACCGGGATACCTTAAATCCGCCTCCGGTACTGCCGGCGCAGGCGCCTATGATCATCGCAAAAATCAGCACAGCTTTGGAAAACTCCGGCCACAAATCAAAATTTGTCGTAGAAAAACCGGTACTGCTCGCCAGCGACGCAACCTGAAAAATCGCATCCTTAAAGGCAAGTCCGATACTGTCATAATATCCCACGATATTGAATGTGATAAGAAGCGCCTCTCCCAGAATCAACATCAAATATACCCTTGCTTCCTCATGGAACAGGGCTTCTTTTGGTCTCCTGGCAACCACCAGCATATAATAGACGTTAAAATTCAAACCGCCAAATATCATAAAGACTGTCAAAATAACCTGTACGGTTACGGTATAGCTTCCGGCACTGCTGTTAAGGATTCCGAAGCCACCGGTTCCTAACGTGGAAAAGGACAGTACAATCGAGTCATACAGGCTCATGCCCGCAGCCTTGAGCAGTATTATCATTATCACTGTAATAACAATGTAGATGCAGTACAGAATCTTAGCCGTTGTCTGTACCTTCGGCACAAGCTTCCCAACGGTAGGTCCCGGGCTTTCCGCACGCATCAGGTGCATATTATAACCGCCCGACAGCGGCAGGATTGCGATAATCAGCACCAACACTCCCATACCGCCTATCCAGTGTGTAAAGAGTCTCCAGAACTGCACGCTTTTTGACAGGCACTCTACATCCGGAAGGCAGCTTGCTCCTGTCGTCGTCAGACCGGAAATCGTCTCGAAAAGCGCATCGGTAAAATTCGGAATCTCACCGCTTAGAAAAAAAGGAAGCGCTCCCACAATACTGAGCACGACCCATGATAAGGAAACGGTAACAAACCCTTCCCTTGCATAGAAAACTTTACTCTTGGGCTTCCATAATCTTCCAAGTTCTGCAACAACCAGACAGCCTATCATCACTATAGCAAATGAAAAACCTGCTTTTTCGTGATAAATGACTGCCACCAGACATGGAAGCGCAAGAAATGCCGCCGCAAATTCCAATACGCGAAATAATATATATCTAATAATTGAAAAGTTCATATCAAAGACCGCGCCTTTCATTTCAGAATATCGCTGATGTCATTTAAGCCTGTAATGGTAGTCACCACGATTACCGTATCACCTGCCTGTATGACGCTCTGACCGCCCGGAATACTGATTGCACCCTTATGGTTAATAGAGCCAATGAGAATTTTAGGCTTAATCGGTAAATCCTGAAGCGGTATTCCCACAACGGGAGAATCTTCTTTTACCCTGAACTCCAACGCTTCTACTTTATTATCATTCAACTTGTACAACGACTCAATATTGCTGCCTATGGAATTGTCCATAGCACGTACATACTGGATAATATTCTCAGCAGTCAGATATTTGGGATAGATAATGCTGCCGATATCCAGACTGTCTATAATCTCGTCATAAGAGATACGATGCACAAGCGTAATAAGCTTCGCATCCGTAAGACTCTTCACGAACAACGAAAGCATAATATTCTCTTCGTCAATATTCGTCAGGGCAACAAACGCTTCCATCTGCATCAGACCTTCCTGCATCAGCAAATCCTTATCCGTACCGTTTCCGTTAATAATAGTCGCCTTGGGAAGCAGCTCGCTAAGTTCATCGCACCGCTCTTTGTCAATCTCGATAATCTTAATCTGAATGCCCATGGCTGTAAGCTGCTTTGCAAGATAATACGCCATTTCTCCGCCGCCGACAATCATGACATTCTTGGCCCTTGTAACTGCTGCACCAAGCTTCTTGAAAAATCCCAATGTTTTCTGTGTCGTACCCAAAATAGATATCTCGTCTTTTGCACGTATAATAAAATCTCCACTCGGAATATAGGTGTCTTCATCACGTTCTACCGTGCATATCAGAACGTCCGCTTTGAGTTTACCTGAAATATTTTTAAGCGATTGGTCGCAAAGTATGGAATCATCTTTCACACGGTATTTGACCATTTCCACTCTTCCCTTAGCGAAGGCATCAATCGTGATAGCCGTCGGAAATTTCAGCAGTCTTGCCATTTCCGATGCCGCCGCAAACTCCGGATTAATAATCATGGACAAACCCAATTCTTCTTTTATATAGTTGATTTCCATATTGTAGATAGGATTTCTGACTCTGGCAATCGTATGACATCCGCCCGCCTTTTTCGCAATCAGGCAGCAAAGAAGATTCAGTTCGTCAGAACCCGTGACCGCTATCAAAAGATGCGCATGCTCTACGTCAGCCTCCTTCTGCACCGCAAAACTCGCGCCGTTTCCTACTACCCCCATAGCATCATAATTATTGATTAAATTCTGAAGTCTCTGATTTTCTATATCTATAATTGTAATATTGTGTCCCTCGGAACTCAGCTGCTCGGTAAGAGCTGCTCCCACATTTCCGCAGCCAACTATGATAATCCGCATCTGTCCGTACCTTTCTTTCACATATATATTTTATAGCTTAATAGTAACACTGCTTTTGTTATTATATTCCTTCTTTTTACAATAAGCAACTTAATAAAAATTAATATTTTCCCGGATAGTCCGTTCCTGTTTCAGACTGCATTAACTGTACATATTTCTCCGGCTGTTTTTCCATTTTAAGCATTGTGTCAAATGCCATGAGCAGCATTTTATCCCCATTCTGCTTCATATCATAATGCCCTCTGTCCATCTGCGCCTTGAAATGGTCCATCTGCCAGACCATAATATCCACTACCGTATAGCCCTTCACTTTATATTGGCATAAAAAATTGCGGTTTTCCATATAATATACAAATTCTCTATAGACCCCTTCGGAAGCCTGAAGAGCATCCCAGAACTGTTCAAGAAACCCTTCATCTTCTCCACTATAATAACACAATGCCTCCGCCCACTGTCTGGCTGCTTCTTTCTCATTCATATCAAATAACACTCCTTATACTTGCTCTTACTACTAGACAATTATGAAACTACTATCGCTAAGTCACGAACTTAGACAAAGTAAACAAAAAATGTGGCTCATTGCGGAGCAGAGACGCCCCATTTTTTGTTTACTTTATCTAAGTTCTGGTTATTGAAATAGAACTTTGCAATCCCTGACACTTATTAAACATAAGTATTCTGATACCCAGAACTTGTTCAAGATAAACAAAATAAGGGGCGTCTCTGCTCGCAATGAGCCTCGTTTTTGTTTATCTTGGACAAGTTCGTCCCATTAGATAACATTTTCATCTGTTCTTTTTCCCAGTCCTCCACCATATTAATAGAATAACAGCTTATATATGGTGATTTATATTGCAAATCATACAAGCAGTAAACGATTTTATCTGGGGAATTCCCCTTCTCATTATACTCTTGGGAACACATACATATTTTACATTGAAACTGCATTTTCCACAACACAGAATTCTATATGCAATCAAACTCTCGCTCGGCATGGAAGATTCCGGGGACAATAATCTGTCGCCATTTTCAGCCCTTGCCACTACTCTTGCCGCCACACTCGGAACAGGCAATATCATCGGCGTTTCCACCGCTGTCGCACTCGGCGGTCCCGGCGCCATCTTCTGGTGCTGGATTACCGGAATACTTGGTATGGCTACCGCTTACAGTGAATGCTACTTAAGCGTCCTGTTCCGAACGAGAAGAGCGGACGGTTCTTTCGTCGGGGGACCCATGTATGTTCTGTGTAATGGTTTACATAACAGAAAACTAGGGGCATTCTATGCTCTCTGCACACTTGCCGCTGCCTTCGGCGCCGGCTGTACTACTCAGTCAAACTCCGCCTCACAGACGGCAACCGCATCTTTCCATATATCCCCTCATCTGGTCGGAATCCTGCTTGCAGCTATAACGGGTATCGTTATAATAGGCGGGGTAAAAGCAATCGGTAACCTGTGTGAGCGTGTGGTTCCCGCGATTAGCTTCGTCTATTTATTCGGCTGCTTCCTTCTGCTTATCCTCTATCGCAGACAACTTCCAAATGCCTGTCTGTGGATTATTAAAGACGCATTTTCTTTCTCATCCATAGCCGGAGGCTTTGCAGGTTCCACTCTGCAGCTTGCCCTGCGTTACGGCATAGCCAGAGGGCTTTTTACCAACGAAGCCGGAATCGGAACCTCGGCAATCGCCGCAGCAGCTTCAGGCGTAAATGACCCGAAACATCAGGCATATGTATCGATGACCGCTGTATTCTGGGATACTGTAGTAATGTGTCTGGTTACCGGTCTGGTAATCGTATCAAATATGCTGTATGACCCTGCTTCCATACAAAATGTGCCGTCTACCGGACTGACCTCGGCAGCCTTTGCACATCTGCCGTATGTAGGCGACGCCTTCTTATCAATCTCGCTGATTGCCTTCGCCGTTACCACCCTTATCGGCTGGTCCTATTTTGGGGAAAAAGCAACGGAATACCTTGTAGGAAGAAAAGGTATTCCGTATTATAAGCTGCTTTATATTCTGATGATATATGTAGGCGCCATAATTCCCATGAATCTGGTCTGGGAGTGCACCGACCTAATAAACGGACTTATGGTAATTCCTAATATCCTAGCGCTTTACCTCTTGCGACGCCATATCAAAGCATAATAATGACATCTCAGCTCTGTAACCTGTTAATCCGCAGGCAGCATAACAATAAAATAATCGGGAATGCCGCAGCAAAAATAAGCCCTTTTTGCAAGTTCTCACCAAATGCCTCCGAGATGATTCCTACCAAAGTCGGTCCACCGGCGCAGCCGATATCCCCTGCTAATGCCAGAAACGCAAACATGGCAGTTCCACCGGTTTTCATGGATTTGGCCGCAAAGCTGAATGTCCCCGGCCACATAATCCCTACGGACAACCCGCATAGTGCGCATCCTGCCAGCGCAAGAACAGGACTCCCCGAAAGCGCAGCAAGTAAATAACTGATGATGCAGAGTATGCAGCTAATCTTCATAAACTGCTGAAGCGAAACCTTCTCACTGTTTTTTCCATAAAAGGCCCTTGCGCTTCCCATAAAAACCGCAAACAGACAGGGACCCGCCAAATCTCCCATCGTCTTACTGATTCCAAGAGCCGA
>JAIDPH010000303.1 GCA_029062885.1 Lachnospiraceae bacterium | reverse complement strand
ATATCCGTGCTTGGAAATAGTGCGGATTACGTCATAAAAATCCAGCTTCCTGCGTAACTGTCCGATATGCACATCCACTGTACGGGTCTCTCCTATATATTCAGCTCCCCACAGCCTGCCCAGCAGTTCTTCCCTGCTCAAAGCCACATTTTTATTCTGTGCCAGCATCACCAGAAGTTCATATTCCATCGGCTTTAAGTTTACCTTTTCACCGCTTTTTATTACGCTATGCTCTTTTAAGTCAATAACAACGTCCTTTATTATAATCTTCTCTCTTCCCCTGCCTGTCCTTTTCAGAACCTTCTCTATACGCACCAAAAGCTCCAATACTTCAAACGGTTTGATAATATAATCCTCTGCGCCTGCCCTCAGACCATGTACCTTTGAAATCACATCATCCTTTGCCGTAAGATATATAACCGGAATCTGTGCGCTTTGCAAATCAGCCATCAGCTCAAATCCGTCTTTTCCCGGAAGCATCACATCCACCAGCGCCAGCGCTGCACCTTTGCATTCTCCGTTTGTAAGCGCCTCCGCAGCCTGATTGCCGTCAAAAATTGCTATAGTTTCATATCCTGCCGCTTCCAGATTCATACAAATCAATTCAGAAATAGCTGCATCGTCCTCGATTACTAATATTTTCATAATTACACTCCTGCAAACTTGTAATACACACTCCTCTTTGCAGTTATCTTAGCATAAATTTCATTAAAAAAAAGCAACAAAATGTAAACGCAGCATTGCGAATAGTTGTTATTCTGTATAATACTGCGCCTGCGCGTGCCACAGTTCATAGTACTTCCCGTTTTCGTCCGCAACGAGAGAATCATGCGTCCCCTGTTGGATAATCGCCCCATCATGAAATACGACAATCATATCGCAGAATTTGCAGGAGGAAAGACGGTGGCTGATATAGATTGCTGTTTTATCTCCGGCAATATCATTGAACTTTGAGTAAATCTCAGCTTCCGCGATTGGATCAAGGGCGGCGGTAGGTTCGTCAAGGATAATAAACGGAGCATCTTTATAAAGCGCACGCGCAATGGCTATTTTCTGAGCTTCGCCGCCCGAAATATTGACGCCGTTGCTATCATAATCCTTATACAAATAAGTTTCGACCCCGTCCTGTAACTCCGAAAGTCTTTCAGAAAAACCTGATTTTTTCAGCGAATCCATGACCTGCTCGCGGTCATAGGCAGTATTGCATGCCACATTCTCGCCCAGCTTCAATGCAAAGAGCCGGAAGTCCTGAAATACGACGGAAAAAATCATCATATATTCAGCATAGTTATACTTACGGATATCAATACCGTTGAGCAGAATTTCCCCTTCCGTAGGATCATACAGGCGGCAGAGCAGCTTAATAAAAGTCGTCTTGCCGCTTCCGTTCATACCCACAACAGCCAGCCGCCTGCCTATTTCAAACTTCATATTGACATTTCGGAGGGCGTAATTTTCACTTCCGGGATATTTAAAAGAAACGTTACGGAATTCCACTTCATATTTGCGGTCACGCCGCTTCTCCACGGAAAGACTTCCCTGATACATATTATTCGGTATATCTAAAAATTCAAACACCGGAACAAGAAAGGCTGCGTTATTCCGCATACCACCCAGAGCTGAAATCAGAGCAGACATTCCGCCAGACACTTTTGTAATAGACGCAACATACTGTGACACCGCACCAAGCCCAAACGCTCCGGCCCACGCTTTCAGACAGACAAAAGTATAGACAACGCCTGTAAAAATCACTGAAACTGCTGCCGATGCGGCATTATAAAGTCCCATAGGACCTCTGCCGCATTTTGCCATAAGACCTTTTGAGCCAAAGCTGTTTTCCCTGTTCTCCTGGTTATTATTTTTACAAATCCTATCCTGCCTGTACATTCTTACATCTGTTGCAATCTCTCTGTGATAACCGAGTGAACCAAAAAAACTGTACAAGCGGTTTGAACGATTTAAAAATTTCACATTCAACGCCCAATAGCTATCCGCCTTATTTGAGAGAACCGGAGCAACATATGTTATCATAAGCATAACTGCGATCATAAGCACAATAAATAAAGGATTGTTCAAAACAGTGTATGCTCCTGCGCTTTCAGGTACACGGCTGACAAACAGGAATACCGTCAAAGCGATACCGCCCACAAGTGTAAACACGGAGGAACACAGTTCTTCGTAGCCTTTTATCACCTTATGCAGTCCCCAGCCGACGCCGCTTTGATTCTGGCGGATGATGGAAAGAAGCTCCGCGGTTTTACTTTCATCCCTGCT
Organism: Lachnospiraceae bacterium; assembly: GCA_029062885.1. Taxonomy (GTDB): domain Bacteria; phylum Bacillota; class Clostridia; order Lachnospirales; family Lachnospiraceae; genus UBA3282. The sequence continues at coordinate 3,047 of JAIDPH010000303.1, read as the reverse complement.
CACATAGTCCATATCAAGAAGCTTTTCAAAAAAAAGATGATTAACCTTCCACCAATCTCCCGAATTTTGCACTTCCTTCCACTTGTTAAGCAATGCGGACATAAGAGCGATCACGGCGGCAGACACAAGTGTCAGTAACACAAGAAATCTTAACCGTCCGGTATCTCTGCTGCCTGCAAGCTCATCGATCACAAGTGCGGAAAGCCGGATGCCCACATATGGCGTAAGTGCGTTCCATACTACGCTGATAATGCGTGATAATACCATCTGTGGATAACGCTTAAAGAATATACTAAACGCGCGATTGTTGAGTTTAATCGTTTCACTCCATGACATAGGCTTCTTACTCATTTTCAGCATCTCCTTCCCTGTAATATTTACTTTGCACATCATACAGCCCGGCATATTTACCGCCAAGTTTTAGCAGCTCCTCATGTGTGCCTTCTTCGCAGATTCCCGCATTATCGATTAAAATGATACGGTCACAGAAACGTGTGGAAGCAAGACGATGTGAAATGTATATTGACGACCTGCCGCCGGTCACTTCATGATATTTCCGGTACATCTCCGATTCTGCTATGGGGTCAAGCGCCGCTGTGGGCTCATCAAGGATGATAAAGGGAGCGTTTTTATACAGCGCCCGTGCAAGCATCAGCCGTTGCGTTTCGCCTCCGGAAAGCAAAGTTGCTTCCTCATATACCTCGCGGTTAAGATATGTCTCATATCCGCCAGGCATAGATTCAACCTTTTGGCGAAGTCCCGCTTTTTCCACGCATTCCTTCACTCGTTCCATATCAATACCGACATCATTCTGCGCAACATTGACCGCTATTGTTCCTGCCAGCAAAGAAAAATCCTGAAAAACCGCCGAAAACATTGTATAATAATCCGCGCGGTCATAGTTTCGTATATCTTGGCCATCAAGCAGCACCCTGCCGACAGTAGGATCGAGAAAACCGCAGATTAATTTGATAAGCGTTGTCTTTCCGGCTCCGTTTAACCCTACCACTGCCAGCTTTTCACCGGGATGCAGTGTGAGATTGATATTTATCAGGGTATCCTGTTCGGCTCCCGGATAACGGAAAGAGACGTTTTCCAGCCTGATCTCATATTTTCTCTCCGCTTCCGCTTCTATATGACTTCCGCTGTCAAACTGAAAAGGTTCGTAATACTCCAGACATTCGCGAACCGTGGACAGGTCCAGAGACTGCTTGTACAAACTGCCAAACCCGCTCAGAATTCCCGATACCCATACAGTAAATCCACCCACTGCCGTAAAATACAGTAGGAACTCCGCCGCGCCCAGCCCATCTCTAATCACAAAAGAAATCAGAAAAGCATATGCAATGGCGTTACGAAGGAATGTCAAAACCAAATCTGCAATCGGAGACCAAATATATACGCCCTGCGCTTTTCTATGAAAAGCCGTATGGCAGTCCATAGCTTTTTCATACAGTTCTTTAATCCAGTGGCGCAGACCGAAAATACGGATATCTTTAGCCGCGCTTAAGTCCTCCGCACGCGTTGAAAGATAATTCATATGTTTCTCGTATTCTGCCTCCTCCTCACGATGGCGATATCCATATCCGTTTAAGTAATTACCTAAGAAAAAGCTGATCAATGTTGTCGCAATGATAATAAGAATGAGGAGAGGCTGTACAGTCGTCAGCAGGCTTACATAGATTAAAAATCCGGTAATATTGGTTACCAGCGTTGTCAGAGTTGTCCATATGGCTTCCGTTGCTTCATTGCTGGAATATGTGCACTCACGGGATTTGACAAGGAGTTTTATGAATTTGTCATCATCTACATTGGGATAGGACGTGGTTGCGGCTTTTCTGTTCAAAAGATTCGCAATCTCAATGCGAATACTGACCCTGCCAAACAATATATTCGTATTTACATAGGCAGATGCAGCCGATACGAGCATAAGACCGAGAACAAAACCTGCAATAGTCATAAACAACTCCCGTACAGAAACGTGTCTCTCCACCGCTGACAATATCGTTGGAGATACATACAGATTTACAAGGTTTAAAGACACTACAAGCGCCGCCGAAAGCAGACTGAGGATAATCACCTTTTTTTCTCCTGAAGTCCACGCCAGTTTTATCATGAACCATGAATTCTGCCACATATTATACTTAGGTTTTGCGGCTTCAGTCTTTTTCAATTTCTGTTTTTTTACTTTATCCATAAAGATACCGTCCTTTCCGAAAATAACCCTATCATAAAAAAACAGTCCCCGAATTATATCGGGGACGAATCGTTATTTTCGGGTGATGAATTGTAATTATTACATCTGCGGAAGCAATATTTCCGTTGTAAATGCTCCATCTTCACTGTTACGACTGATATACCCGTTCAGCCGCTCGACTATGGCATCAATCCGAACCAGACCGAAGCCATGTCCCTCGCCCTTTGTACTCCGAAATAGTTTTCCCTCTTTTTTCATTTTCTTTCCGGCAGTAAAATTCGTGATGCAAATATAGAGCTGCGTATTTCTCAAATCCATATATAAGCGGATTATTCTCTGATTCTCAGGGAGTTTCATACTGGCTTCGATAGCATTATCAAACAGGTTTCCGATTATACAGCACAAGTCAATTTCTGATAAGTTCAATTTCATGGGAATGCATGCATCAGCTATGACTTTGATGTTTCTGGAATTTGCCAACGAAATTTTTGAATTCAGGATAGCGTCCGTCATGGGATTTCCTGTCTTGATGACGGTATCTACAGAGGTAAGGTCATCATCCAATAAATCAAGATACCGTTTGATGGCGTCCCAGTTTTCTGACGCCGCATACGCTTTCATCGTCTGGATATGATTGCGGTAGTCGTGACGCCACCCGCGAATTTTTTTATACATATTGTCAATTTCCCTGTAATGTGTTTCAGTCAGTTCATGTTGATATGAAGCGATCTGCCGGTCTATTTTTTTTGATAAGAATTTCATATGTTTATCACCCCATATTAATAATCGCGCGGTTCACATTTTCATATGCACCTCTGGGCAAAGGTATAGCCACACCGTCATTCAACAT
>JAIDPH010000302.1 GCA_029062885.1 Lachnospiraceae bacterium | reverse complement strand
CTAAGGTATAGTATACACTAATATATATTTTTTTAAAGTCACTTTTCAGAAAAAATGTAACTTTTTTAAACGACTTTTTATATAAATATGCAACTTTTTCAAATTACTATTATATAAAATCCAATCTTTTTCTATCGACTTTTCATTAATCATAATGATTTTTGATAAGTTCTTCTACTCGTTTTTCAATGTAAGAACGCAATCTTTCACTCCATGTGTCTGCCGTATTTATCACAGTTAATCCCAAGTAGTTATTGGACTTTGACGTGTTACGGACTTTCACCGATTAGAACATTTTTGTTAAAGCAAAGGGTGCGCATAAGGAGCTGTTTCAGGAGCGCAGACCATACCATAAGGGTCAACGATCCACATTGTTCCGTTTATGTTCACTCGGCACCACTGGTGGTCCCACTGATTCTCGTTCACATGTTCATAACTCATTCCAAGCATATTAAGGCATAACCCTGTTGTTCTCGCCGAACCTGCGCATGATGCGACATGATTAATAAGGTAGCCGTATGCATCGTTATAATGAGGAGCATCTTCTGAATATGAGACAGTGCCGTTATCCGTCATCGCCCTTAATGCACTGTATATGCCTTTCACCTGTTCTTCGGAGCTTAATCCTACAAGCGGCTGCACAATTTTGAGAGCTTCATTATAAGCCGCCTGAAATTCTGTGTCTGTCATTTTTTTCTTCAGGCTGCTGTAATTTGCCAAATTCTTCAGCGCCACAACACCTTCAACCGATGCTGTAGGAGCCAGGGTGGATTCCAACGTTGCCGTTTCCGAATTAGCAGTCTGTTCCGCATCTACTGCCGTTTCATTCACAGTGTCACTTTTCACTTCTTTACAATATTCGGGAATGATAAAAAGTTCTCCTGTGTCCATGTTATAGAGAAATTCATCCTCATACTCTTGCTCTCCTATGCTCTCTGTTCTCTGGCTTCCGCCAATAGATACATTTATTACTATCCGACAGATAAAGCTCAGAAGAATTAATTTTCCTCTGAGCTTTTTACTATCAAACTATACATGCTTCCTGCCAACTATTTCCTTACCTCAAAAAACCCGTCTATAACATTCTTAATTTCCTCAGGCTTCATAGCTTTTAACATATATCCCGCCGGTTTTAGAGACATGACATTTTTTACGCTTTCGGCATCTCCCCTTCCGGTCAGGAAAATAACCGGAATATCTGCCCAAGTTGCTTCGGCACGAATCATCTCCAATACTTGCTTACCGTCACATACCGGCATTTCATAATCCAGCAAAATCAAATCCGGTCTATTCAAAGTGATACATCTTATTGCAGCTAATCCTGACTCAGCAGGCGTAATATCATAATCTTTTCCAAGCAGTTCTTTCATTGACTGCAATACCACCTTTGAATCATCTACCACAAGTATTTTCTTTTTATTCACCGGTCCGGTTTCTTCAAGATATTGATTAATTACAGCCATCGCATTCTCGGCATAAATAGAAGTGCCAATCTTACCATGTTTCAAATGCGGTGCAATAGCGCAATATGCAAAATATCCCTCATCAGTGCCAAACAGCAGGCTGACTTGCGGTTTTTCCCTTTCAAATACCTTTTGAAACTGTTCATATGTAAGAAGGTTTTCCGACTTCAACTCAAAAGCATCCACCGCCGGAAAATGCGTCATGATATGTTTCACAAACTGCCGGGCTGTATATCTGGTGGCATTAATCGTAAGAATGCTGAGTTTCTTGGTTTTTTCACCAATCATCTTACCAACTGTATTGACAAGCAGCCTGTCTTCAAAAACCAAAATTGATTCACATCTTTCACCACTCTTATTACCATGAACCAGGCGATAATATACTCCGTTTCCAAACTGCTCTCCGCCGTAGCTTTCACTGATTTCCCTTGATTCCAAATCAAATGTATTATGAACAAGCTCAATAATCAAATCTCTGATAGCATCATGCTCTTCCTTAGGCAAAAGATCCACCCATTTATTCATGGCCTTTCCAACTATAGCATGATCCTCCATCAAGGTATGTCCAACCAGCCAGCCCACACTGACACCAAGAAAATGATTTACCGCTTCCGTAGAGTATTTTGATTGTACCAACTCCTTCTCAAGCTCCGGAAGAGTCTTATTTCGAAAATCGTCATGAATACGCTTATGAATATCATATTCACTATAGTTAATCGATCTCATATACTCTTCTTCGTCCGCAAAGTGTCTGACTGCATGATCTTTAAAATATTTAATTCCTTCCTGACAAACCCACTCGTTTTTCTCTTCTCCCTCCTCGAATGAAAGTAATTTATCCATGATTTTAAAGAGTCTTTTGTGTTCTTTGTCGATAATATCTACTCCAATATTATACCTGTCATCCCATTTAATTCGTTGCGCCACGATATTTCTCCTTTATAACAAGAATATAATACATAATAACACGAATTATATTCTTTTTCTACCAAAAAATAAAAATCCCATGGCCTCCTTTTGGAAAGTCATGGGAATATACTTATATTTCTTTTATTTGTAATCAGCACTAAAGTATACAAAGAAAACATCACCCTCTGAGTTGTCTTCATAAATCTCCAAGTAAGAAATTGAGAAATAATTTTCTCCCTCGGGCACTTCATAAACCAGAATGCCGTCGCGGCTTTCAAATCTTCTCAATTCGTATACCTGTGGAATCATTTCATCATTTATAACCGTACCTTCATCCATATATGCTGTAATAGAATAACCAAACGCATCCTCAGCATCTGAATCCCACTGCACCTGAAAATCCGTATCGTACATAGGAACAGTGTTTGTATATGGATTATGTACTGTTACATCAGCTACTAAAAACGTATTTCCCTCCGAAGGCTCATAACCTTCATACTCATCGCAAAGATAAGCGCTGTTTACAGTATATTCAAAAAAAGCAGTATGCATGGTATCGCCGAAAGTTCCTTCTGCATATCCGTATTCATCAGGATATCCCGCTTCCGGTGCAATATATGTATCAGATTCATTAGAGTCATCGGATTCTTTTGAATCATCAGATTCCTTTGAATCATCAATATCTTTTGAATCGCTCCCTGATAAGATTTCTTCAGCCGTCCTCGAAGAACTATTGCTATCAAGTCCCGGAATACCACATCCTGTAAGCGCAGCTGCCATTAATGCTGTCAATAAAAGTGTCGCAATTTTTTTCATGTCGTCTCCTCCGTACCATATTCATTTTTCATTCGTATGATATCTTAGCATGGCTGTAAATAAAAGTCAATTACAATAATTCATGACTTAAAAAGAAAAATTTCCACTCTATGTCTGTATCAGATCCCAGTTTCATGCCTATTTCACGCATTCTGCCATTCAACCTGTGATACATCATATTATGCTCCCAATTTATACCAAGAATGTATTCCTTCTCTCTTGATGTCAGCACCTCCATCACCTGATTTAGCTTCTTTTCGTCATCCTTCATCCATAATCCGAAAGGACACTCCATATATGAGTTCTTCTCCCCATATGTTTCAATATGCTTAACTAATGCTGTCTTAAAGCTATTTCTGTCATTTTCTTTGCCTGCCTGCAAATGATGTATTCGAATCTTCTCATCTTCTACAGGCAGTCCTGACATCAAAATTCCTGATTCCACAAGATATCTGTATACTGCTTTTTCAACCTTGGAACGGGCAACCGGATAATCCAGTTCTTTCATAATCTGCTCTACGGAATGCCCCCTGTCAGTCAGATGCCTGATTGCACCTCCTGCCGCTACGTCGAACATAAAGTCTGAAAGCGCCGCTTCAAAATATCCGCCTTTTCGCCCCTCCATCTCTTTCCTCACCTTCGCATATTATTATTTAAATTTCACGGCAGTACCATATGCCATTACTTCTGCCGCTCCCTGCATAACTGCTGATGATGCATAACGTATATTGACAACTGCATCTGCACCCATCGCTACTGCTTCTTCCACCATACGCTTCGTAGCAAGCGCCCTGGCATCATTCATCATTTCAGTGTATGCCTTTAACTCTCCGCCTACCAATGTCTTGAATCCCTGCGTAATATCTCTGCCGATATTCTTGGACTGAATCGTGCTGCCTTTTACCAGTCCAAGCATATCCAATTCTTTTCCACTAATGTAATCAGTATTGACTAAGATCATCTTCTTCTCCTTGAATTTCTTTTATTCTGCTTATTAATACTCCAACCATCACAGCCGCCAGAATAAGCGGTACCACTATCATTAAAACTCTGATAATCACCGTGATACCGGTTACAGATGCAAAAAGTACTGCAACCCCAACATAATAGGCAATTATAATAACAGCAACCACAATCGGAGCTATCATCTTCTTTCCATGATTCATATCTCACCCTCTCCATTCTTCCTCAACTTGGGAGCTTAATACTTCTACTTTATGTCAAGCTCCGGCGGCACATCTATTTCATCGGAAACATATTTACCATTTTTCTTGCGCTGCCGCACGCATTCTGTCAGAAGATATTCAATCTGTCCGTTCACAGAACGGAAATCGTCCTCCGCCCATGCGGCAACAGCGTCATATAATTTGGAAGAAAGCCTTAATGGAACCTGTTTCTTGCCTGAATCACCCATAATTACTCAACCTATACCCTTATTAATAAAGACTTCCGGAATTTACAACCGGCTGCGCGTCATGATTTCCACATAATACCACCAGAAGATTAGATACCATTGCCGCCTTGCGCTCTTCATCCAATACTACCGTATTCTTCTCGTTCAAACGTTCCAATGCCATTTCGACCATTCCAACCGCACCGTCTACAATCATCTTTCTTGCATCAATTATAGCTGATGCCTGCTGCCTCTGCAACATGACAGCCGCTATTTCCGGCGCATAAGCCAGATAAGTGATTCTTGCCTCAATTATCTCAATGCCGGCTTCATCTACGCGCTCCTGAATCTCATCCCTTATTCTTCCTGCAACAATCTCACTGGAACCGCGAAGACTTCCTTCGTCAGCCACACCATCACCAGTCGTATCTACATTCGGTGCAACATCATACGGATAAATACGTACAATATTTCTAAGCGCACTGTCGCATTGCAGTGATAAAAATTCCTTATAATTATCTACATTAAATACTGCCTTCGCCGTATCTACGATACGCCATGTCACGGCTATTCCTATTTCTACAGGATTTCCCAGGCAATCATTGATTTTTTGTCTGTTGTTGTTAAGCGTCATTACTTTTAAGGAAATTTTATTATTTGTAACAACATCAACCGTAGTCCCCGAACCTTGTATCGTGAGTATGGAACCCATAGTACCCGAACCCGGATTCACGTCGCCGCTCTGACTTAACTTCGTCTTAGCCGCTGGATTTATGCTGGTACAGAATGGATTCACGAAGTAGAAACCATCTTCCTTCAACGTTCCGATATATTTTCCGAATAATGTCAGCACCAAAGCCTCCTGCGGCTTTAACACATGCAATCCGCACAAAGGTATCCATCCAAACAATACTGCAATTATACAAATAACTAAAAGCACCACGAACGCCGGATTCGTATGGCCCGCATCTGATGAAGCGCTTACACCTATCGCACCTGCAACAATACCTGCAATCGCCAGTATATATAATGCTATAATACCAAGCATCACCGGCATTCCGTTTTTCTTTCCTGATAAAATTTTCTCTTCCATAATTATACCTACCCCTTCCTCATTTTGTAAGCCTTTTTCTTTTTGATATCATTATAATATCACATTGATAGAATTAGTCAAGTAAATTTTTCCTTTCCATTTAGCCTATTTAATGATATAATAAACATTGTAGGCAGGATTAGTACATCGGTAGTACATCGGCTTCCCAAGCCGAGGAGGCGGGTTCGACTCCCGTATCCTGCTTTTTTCATGGTCTAATTACAGCTTCATCAGCTTATCGTAATACTTATACAACTTCTGTACCCCGTTTTCCAGAATATAATAATGTCGTATATAAGGCACAAGCAGCACTACCAATAATAAAATCAATATAAACAATGCCGGCTCTGGCTCAAGCATTACTCCCAATATCGCAAGCATGGTAAGCAGCGCGAAAGTTACCGTCACAATCAGATGTACCAGCCTTTCATGTTGAAAAAATCCAATCTGTATCAGCAAATCTTCCATCTGCCTGTTTTTCTCCTGCTCATCCATCATCGTTCCGTTTTCTTTCTCCCATGATTCGGCCAGTTTTTCCATCGCGGCTATATAACTTTTCAGACGCTCTTCCATATGTATTGCCCCTTTCAACTCATTCAATTTTAAACTATATAACAAAAGGTCAGGCGGTTTAGCCTGACCTTCGTTACATTGCACTATGAAATTAGTGTTAATGCAGGTAGCCGGACTTGAACCGGCACGGAGTCGCCCCCGAGAGATTTTAAGTCTCTTGTGTCTGCCTATTCCACCATACCTGCTTAGTATGTGATGCCGAATATGAACACCATTCATTCCGCGTTAGCGGATAGTGGGACCTATAGGGCTCGAACCTATGACCCTCTGCTTGTAAGGCAGATGCTCTCCCAGCTGAGCTAAGATCCCAATAGTATTTACTTCATAAACGACCCGGATGGGGTTCGAACCCACGACCTCCGCCGTGACAGGGCGGCGCTCTAACCAGCTGAGCCACCGGGC
>JAIDPH010000301.1 GCA_029062885.1 Lachnospiraceae bacterium | reverse complement strand
CTGTGAAAGCAGCGCAGAGTCTCCTCCTGCTTCCGAATTTTATCTGTCACAATCTCCGTCCACACTGCAGTTTTACTATCCTCACCCCACTCTACCTGCTGTCTGACTTTGGCACTCGTATCATGGGAACCATAATAAGGAATCAGTTCAGATGAAGGGTTCCTCTTTTCATCACAGAAAATTACCTTTATCTTCTTTTTATTAAGCTCTGCCAACAGCGCTGCTGTCAGAGACACTGCGGTTGTCTCAATTAGCAAAAGTCCTATTTCACTTAGATGAATCTTGGTTGTAACATCCCTGCGCACTACCAGATAGCCCATTTGATAATCCAACTTTGCACTAGAAGATACTACAACCGTCCGCCAACTCATACCTTCAACAGGTCAATTTCCCGCTGGAACAGACCTGTCACTGATTGGCAAATCAGCACTACTTCCTGCGCCTTTGAAATTTTTTTGCTAATCTTATATTCTCCAGCATTCTTAGCTCCGCCAATCAGGCTTAAATCAACCGCTTCTCCAGAACAAAAATGTTTACACAACTGCATCAAAAGATAACATTGGTCTTTTATGGATAGACACTCAAATTTTGCCTCATTATTCAATATGCTCTTTTTGACCACATCAAATAAATTCTTAAACAAAGTTTTTTCCATCTTTTCCATAAACTGTTTATAAATTACTTGATTATATTCCTTTGTCAACACAAGCTGATGATTCTTATCCCGCTCTTCATAATCATCTTTATCAACTGCTTTTTCTACTTTTTTCAAATAGTTCATCTGCTCTTGTCCAAAGCACAGCTGCATAGCATTGCTCACTTCAATTCGATTAGTTGATTTACCTCTTAGATAATAGTACATACCATTATATCGAATCAACGACCTGGCCGGAATCATCTTTCTACAGATGCGCAGATTTTCTACGGTCTTGCCTTTATACTCCTCGCTTATTGTCTGCGCAAAATATGCCAATATCTGTTCCTCTGTAAGATTCTCACTTCTGCCTAAATAAATTGGCAATGACTCAAGACTTCTATAAGGTTTTCCTTTGACATAATATTCCACCAAAGTATAGCCTGAAACAGCCACATCAGTCAAACCCCCATATCTTGTCACATCCTGTAGACGGGAATCTTTCATTTTCACTGGAATGTACCCTATTCCTTCTGCCGCCGTTTTAGCATTCCGAATAGTCACCTTTTTGGTAATTCCACCATGCGCCTCAACACACTGTCTTGTGACTAATGGAGAGTGACTCGCCAGAATCTTTTTCACTATAGCAATAGTAGCAATTTGACCTTGTGTGTCTATACTCCATGCTTTTTCCCCATTCCGTTCCACATTTCTCTCAAATATCTTGTCCATATTATATTGATTTTGTGCATCCTTAGGATTTTTACTCGCTTCCCTGATAAAATTCAAAGGATCCTTGGTGAATTTTACATAATACACATTTCCAACCACTATGTTTAAATATGCATCTTGAGCGTGATGCAAATCATTGACACTTCTCACTTTATACAAGGCAAATTTCTTTCTAAAGTCCGAGACGTTGCCTGCCTTGACAAATACAATCTCTGATTGTGGAAATACCTGCTGTAAAACTTGTGTAACTGCCTTGGTTCCCTGTCTGGTTTCCACCAGCTGCCTGCTGATAAATCCTGCCTTTTCCTCCTCAGTAAACGGAGTACTTCTTGTCAGTCTGCGAAACTTTTCAGGAGTTATAAATCCTTTATCCAACATCCATTTCCATGTGGAATACATTTTGTTCCTGATACTCTCTTCCAAGAGCTCATCACTTTTATGAGCATTCTCCTCCTTCTTCACCAAAACAAGATTATTCTCAATGCTGTCATCCTTTACAAAATGTCTTGGATAAATATGATCGATATCATATAAATTATCTGACATCAAATCCTGCAATTCAATCCTTTCTCCGGTATACATGCACTTTCCATTCTGTAAATAATATAAATACAACTTTTTACTGCGAAAAGCATTCTCTGGCAAGTCTTCTTTTTCCTTTTTCCAGACTTTATTCTCACTCTGAATGGCTTTATATAATGCTACAAGTTTCTGCTTTCTGGATGCTTTTCTGTCTCCTTTTTCCCCGTCTTCTCTTGACATTTCCACAAAAATTCTCGCCGGTGCCTGTCCCAACACCTGCTCCAATTCCTTTAATATATTCATGGTCTGCCACACCATTCTCTTTACAGGCGCTGATAAATACAAATCTTCTAAATCCTCAATCTCCCATTCACTTAACGGTTTTTCAGCTCTTTGCATTTGTGCGTTCAAGGTGTCAATATATGTATAGTTGCTGCTCAAAAGTTCCATAAGATTATCATTCGTCTCCCACATAGCACCGATCAAGCTCCGAATGACTCCATCCTTCTTTGATGCGCCTTCCATCATTAAGAAATTTTTAGACAATCTTCCCCAACCTGTAAATTTACATCCTAAAATGCGCTTCAATTCTTGATCTGTCAACATATCCGTACTATACGTTTCCCGAATGCGCTCTTTTAAAAACTTCTTATCATTCCCATACACAGTTCCCCAGAAAATAATGTTTTCTATCATTTCACGGTTTTCATCGTAGAGCGCCCTTTCTCCTAATGCGCCAAGAAATTTCCCCATAGAAGACAGCGAATTCTGAAAACCTTCATCTATTCCTGAAATTACATTTTGTTCTCCTTTTGTCATTAAATTATTTGAGACCAGATAGTCTTCCAAGCGCTTTAAAGAAACCTTTTTTCCGTTCAGGAAGAGCTTCTTGTAAATATCCTGCTTGATTTCCTCCTTTAATTTCTCTCCTCTGACTCTCACATTGTTTAACTCGTTTAACACTTCAAAGCGCTCATACAACAGTGATTGCTTTGGCAAAGCCCTCTCCCCTGTCAAATAAGTGCAGTGGCGCACCATTCTCTCAATAAACTTTACTGCAGTTTGCTTGGTGTCAATTTTCTCCTCAAAATTCCATGGATAAATCCGTCCGCCTTCTTTTCTTTCACACCACACATTATAGCCTTTTTTGTCTTTATATGCCTGACCCAAAGGTCCAACATAATAGGGAATCTGAAAGCTGAAAATTTGAACAATTTTTTCTGAAACCGTCAGCTGTGTCTCATCTTTTTCCCGCAAAAACGGAAGATATTGTTCTGCTTTTTGCAAAATAGCTTTCATCTCTCTTTGATGCACCTGATTCGGAATCACGCCATTGGTATCCAAAAGCTGCTTCGGCAAAAAAATTCCAGCATCCATCTTTTCTAAAATCACCTGCACATCTGAATCGTCCTGTGGATAATTTTTGAGCATATTGCGAATGGTTTTATAGAGTTCCTCCCTGCTTCTCCCCTTATTGATGCGCCTGACAATACAATCAGAACTATTTACGCTTCCTACATAAGCGCTATAATTTCCCTCTTTCATAATTCGGAACATATCATGATAGGCCTGCTTGTCATACTTTTTCAAAACTAATTTGAGCTGTTTTAAATCCTGCTGATGATTTTGATAGGACTCCACCCGAGCCTGCGACAAGAAAGAGAACCCTTTCATAATACTTGCCAAAAGCCCCCTGTCATGTAAGTCCTTAAGCATCAAAATAAGCTCAAAATTATCATCTCCAATAACGTCTTGTACGTTTGTTATCACTTCCTCATAATTAGAATCTCGAAATGATATCGATAATTTTTTGTCCATATCTTCGTCCTTTTTGCCGAAGATATCAACTAATTTTACATTTAATCCACACATTAGACTCACTATCTGGTAGGCTGGCTTGTCTTTTTTTGTTATCTGCAACAACTGTGCCACATTTTCCAACACTTGTGTCCTGCTTTTTCCTTTTTCCCCCAATTTCTGTTCTAATTCCTCTATACTTTCTATAGGAGGAAATGCAATCTCCATCTCTTCCAATTTAGACAATAGCATCTGGTATGCATCAGAAAACGTGCCTTCTTTTCCCGTTGAATCTAAGGATTCGTTCAAAAAATGTCCTCTATGCTTAAACATATTTGCCAATGCCAAATAAACCAGCCTTACATCATGTGGCTCGTCTGATTCAAACAATTCCTTTCTCAAATGAAAAATGGTAGGATACTCCTTATAAAAATCTTGATCTGTATATCCACTATCGGCAAAAAGCGCAAACGGCTGTTTGTTATTCTCGTTCCGCTCTTCCATATGGTACTTACTATCATCCAACCGCAAAAAGAATCCGGGATCCACCTTATTAATCTCCTGCGCAAACAACTCCCTCAGTAACCCCATTCTGGCTACTTCACGCTGCCGTCTTCTTCGGGCAATGCGATAGGTTCTGCGATCTGCTGATGTTTGTGCTTCACTAAACAGTCGTACTCCCCATAAATTTTTTCCTTTTGCACGCAATAAATGGTAATTTGTATCTGTCACTGCCCAGCCGACAGAATGAGTTCCCATATCTAATCCTAAATAATACTTGTTGTCTTCCTGATTATTTTTCATTTATTATTTCCCCTTTCGTATTGACTTTTATCTTTTCTTATGTTATCTTTAATTTACAAACTTACAAGGTGAGTGCAAATAAGGATTCATCCGATATCGTTTGCCCGCATTGAGCGGCTAAAAAAGACTTGTATAAGTCTTTTTTTATTTCACAGTATACTTGTCCAATAGTTCTGCAAGACCATTTTTGATACGCGTTCTCAAGATTTCCGGCTTTATGACTTCTGCCACACTTCCATATTGTAATGCCCAATAGTAAACTGCATTTTCATTTACTTTAATTCGTACGGTTATCGTTTCTGCATTTTCTTCTATCACACGAAAATCCATACCAAACCAATCAATAAAATCACCCATATGGGGTTTATGGATGCGAATGACCGCTTGCAGAGAATCCCCTGAAAACATATAGATGTGTTCCTGCATATACGCCGCCAAATTGAACCCTTGTGCATATTTTTTCAGTTCGGTAATAGGCTTTCTTTTTTCACTTAAAATTGTCACATTGGATATTCTATCTAGTCTGCGATTTTCCAAATCATCATTACGCCCTGCATAACAAATCAAGTAATATCTGTTTCTTTCCGCTACCATATAATAGGGGTCAACTATTCGCTTTCCTCTATCATATAATTTTCCGTCCTTTCCACAGGCACACATTGTTAATTCTATTTTGCGATTTCTTTCAATTGCTTCGTCAATTATATCTATTAAACGGTATAGGTTCTCATTGGGGGTGTGATTGATGGCTTCCAAGTAACATATGTATTTGATGCGATGTTTGAGACTGTGGTTTGATAAGCTTTTCAATTTTTGAATCAGTCCATAGGCGTCTTTTTGCGGAACATGCTGACCAAACAGTACACCGTCAATTAGCAGCCTTAATTCACTGTCTTCAAATAGGTTAACTTTGTAAATTCCCCTTTTGCCCTCTATATATCCATTTTCTCTCAGTTCACTTAAGTACCCGGATAATGTTTTTCTAGTTACAGTCAGGCGGTAATCGTTCTCCAGATAAAAAAGAATTTGTGATTGGGACAGTCTATGCTGCTTGTCCGCATATTTCTCCAATATTTCCAAAATATAAAGATCTATTAACCCCTTTCCTCTCATAACACACCCTCTTTCACAATTATTATAACAAACCATAAGAGTATTGTTTTACTCATAACGGTTTATTAAACAAAAATTTTAATTGGGAAATATTTGGTAT
>JAIDPH010000300.1 GCA_029062885.1 Lachnospiraceae bacterium | reverse complement strand
TTACATAACAATCATGCATAAAGGAGGATTTTATGGGGTACGGTAAAATTACAAAGAAGCAACAGGAAATTCTTGACTATATTAAAGAAGAGATTTTGAAAAAAGGTTATCCGCCTGCAGTACGAGAGATTTGTGAGGCTGTTTCGCTTAAATCCACTTCTTCTGTCCATTCACATCTTGAGACATTGGAGAAAAACGGATATATACGGCGTGACCCGACCAAGCCGCGTGCTATTGAAATCTGCGACGATAATTTTCAAATGGTACGTACAGAAATGGTTTCCATTCCGGTTGTCGGACGTGTTGCTGCCGGAGAACCGATTCTTGCTGAAGAAAATGTGGAAAGCTACTTTCCTGTTCCGGCTGATGTCGTTCCAAGCGGAGAATCTTTTATTTTGAAAGTAAAAGGAGATTCCATGATTAATGCCGGTATTTACAGCGGCGACCAGATTTTTGTCCATAGTTGTAATACTGCAAATAATGGTGATACAGTGGTCGCATTGATTGATGATTCCGCCACTGTTAAGACTTTTTATAAGGAAAACGGTCATATCCGCCTACAGCCGGAAAATGATTATATGGAGCCTATAATAGTAGATAATTTAGAAAATTTCCAGATTTTGGGAAAGGTTTTCGGTGTTTTCAGGTTATACCACTAATTTTTCCAGTATACACTCTTTTTTATATGAGATAATATAAAATGATGATTGTAACTTAGAAAAACTATGTTTTTTTAGAATCATCAGCTTTTATGATTTCTTATGGAAAGGGGAATGATCATGAATAATAAGGGATTGGACTGCCTTGCCCTGACTATTGCCATTATCGGTGCAATTAACTGGGGATTGATTGGTTTCTTCAGTTTTGACCTTGTAGCTTTTATTTTTGGTAATATGTCATGGCTTTCCAGAATTGTTTACGCTTTGGTTGGTGTTGCCGGTCTGTATATAATTACATTTTATATGTATGCAGGCGGAACTTCCAAAGAGTCACAATAAAAAATGAAATAGTTCTAAGGCGGCCGTATTAATTTGCTGCCTTAGAACTTTTTAAATTTTAATCTCTCATGATTCTTCAACTTATTGAAGCAGGTTTTCTTTATCAATTTCCACTCCGTCTCTCCAGATTCTTTCCAAATCATAGAACAAACGATTTTCTTTGTCAAAAATGTGCACGATGATATCCTGAAAATCCATAAGTATCCAGTTAGCATTCTGATAACCCTCTATATGCTTTTCCGGATGTCCTGCTCTTCCAAGTGTCTCCGCTACATTGTCCGTCATAGTCTGAATCTGACTCTTATTAGTTCCGCTGGCGATTATGAAATAATCTGCAATAGTGGAAATATTACTGATATCAATGACTTTGACATCTTCTGCTTTTTTATCTTCTAATGCTGTAATTGCAAGTTTTGCCATTTCTTTAGAATCCATATATTTTCGTCCTTTCTTCTTTATTTTGTAGAAATATTTTTATAGTAATTATAGCTTTCCCTGGTCATAGGATCAATCTTTCCGTCTGTAGACAATAGATAAGCCAGAGTATCATCCAAAATCTTAATAAGCGTCATGTCCAAATCCTGAAATGCCATACGGCGTATCTGATCCAGATTGGCGGCATGTTTCCTTCCCGGTTCAATATAATCTGCAATATACAGTATTTTCTCTAATCTGCTCATCTCAGGACGCCCGGTAGTATGATATTTGATCGCATTTAAAATATCCTTATCATTAATGCCATATTTATCATGTGCAAGAAAGCTTCCCACACCGGCATGAAGAAGCGCCATGGGATTTTCTCTTTCCACTTCTGAAATATGTAGATTGTTTTTCTCGCAAATTGAAATCAATTTGTTTTCAGAAAGGCATTTAGCACAGTCATGAAGCATACCTGCCAGTATGGCGCTACCGGTATTTTCACCGTGGACCATTGCAAGAGAAGCTGCCGTATAAGCTACACTTAACGTATGTTCATACCGCTTGGGACTGAGTTCTTTTTCCATTGCTTTTCTTATTTTCTGCAAATCTGCTGTTTTCATTCTAATCCCTCATGCCTGTTCAACTTTATAAAGCTTATTTTTAATAATATAGTCATATACTGCTTCCGGTACAAGATAGCGTATAGACTCTCCTTCCCTAACCATATTTCGTATCATGGTTGAAGATATCTCAATATCGCTGCTTTCCAGTAAAAAGATGCTTGCATTATATTTATCCTTCAGATGAGCCACCTGTTCTTCCATTTCTGTTGAAGAGCGGTTCTCCCTGACCGCCGCCAAAACATGGCAGTTTGCAAATATTTTTTGAGGTTCTTTCCAATCTTCTATTTTCCATAAGCTGTCGGCTCCCATTATGAAGTAATATTCATTGCTATCATTATTACTTCTAAGCTGTTCCAAGGTCTCATAAGTATATGTTTTGCCCTCTCTATCCACCTCTATGGTTGAAATGTCAAAAAACGGATTATCCTCGATTGCAAGCTTTGTCATTTCAGTCCGTATATCCTTAGGAAGCATATCATTTTCGCTTTTCATATACGGCGTTCCGCTTGGCATAAAAATCACCTCGTCCAGATGAAATTGCTCCCTTGCCTTTTCCGCAATAATAAGATGCCCAATATGAATAGGATTAAAAGTCCCTCCCATAATTCCTACATTTCTCAATTTTAACTACAATGCTCCTTTCAAAGCTTCTCATATTTTATACCGGCAATACAATTTTAGGATTCTTCTTATCCGGTTTATATAATACAATTTTTTTGCCGATTACCTGCACAACCTGAGAATGTGTTCTTTCTGCCACTATAGCTGCAATCTCATTCGGATCATCCGCACAGTTCTTAAGGACGGCAATTTTAATCAGCTCTCTGTTATTAAAGGCTTCACTAATCGCCTCCGTTGATTCCGGGGTAAGGCTGGATTTGCCTATCTGAAAAACAGGATTCAGATTACTTGCCAGACTTTTTAAATATGCTCTCTGTTTGCTTGTCATTTTAAACTGCTCCTTTTATTTATAGTAGTCAAAAGATAAACCATACATTCTGACGGTATCGCCCTCTTCTATACCAAGTTCTTCCAGCTTGCTCAAAATATCGTTGTCTTTTAAGAAATTCTGGAAGAAACGAAATCCCTTTTCTGATTCCAGATTCGTATATGAAAGCATCTTTTCAATACGAGGGCCTTCAACTACATATTCATTCTTCTCTTCATCATATTCTACGGTAAACGGCTCGTTTTGAATGCTCAGATGCTCCTCAGGTATATATTCCTGCTCAAAGACAACAGGTTTATCATCAAGCCCGTCAAGCTTGTTTTGTACGGCATAAAGCAGTTCTCTTAAGCCCTGTCCGCTGACTGCCGAAATCGGATAAACCGGTATTCCTTTCGGCTCAAACTCATTTTTTATGCGTTCGATAATATCATCCTTGTCAGGATTCATATACATTACGTCAATCTTATTGGCCGCAATAATCTGCGGTCTTGAAGCAATTTCAGGATTATATGCTTCCAATTCATTGTTGATCGCATAGATATCCTCAATCGGCTCCCTGCCTTCCGTAGATGCTGCATCTACAATATGCACTATTACTTTAGTACGCTCTATGTGCCGTAAAAATTCGTATCCGAGTCCTACCCCTTCTGACGCACCTTCAATAAGTCCCGGAATATCCGCAATTACAAATCCCTTAGCGTCTTCCAAATCAACCACGCCTAGATTGGGATTTAAGGTAGTAAAATGATAGTTAGCGATTTTAGGTCTTGCATTTGTTACTTTGGATAAAAAAGTTGATTTTCCTACATTTGGAAATCCGACCAGACCGACATCGGCAATCACCTTCAGCTCCAATATCAGCTCTAATTCCATGGCAGGCTGTCCCGGCTGTGCATATTTAGGCGCCTGCATTGTACTAGTTGCATAATGCTGGTTACCGTTGCCGCCTTTTCCGCCTTTTAAGATCATTACCTTTGTATTTTCACCGGACATATCCGTGATTACTTTACCGCTTTCCGCTTCTTTGATAACCGTTCCTGCAGGAACTTTGATAAATATATCTTCTCCTTTTTTACCGGCACAGTTGCGCTTGCCGCCCTCTTCTCCGTTTTCGGCGCTGTATTTTCGAATATGACGGAAATCCGTCAAAGTATTAAGTCCTTCATCCACTACGAAATAGACGCTTCCGCCGTCACCGCCGTCGCCGCCGTCAGGACCGCCGTTTGCAACATATTTTTCTCTTCGGAACGAAACATGTCCGTCTCCGCCTTTTCCGCTTTTAATATAAATCTTCGCTCTATCCGCAAACATAATAAATTAATCTCTCCTATAGTGTAAAAAGGCTCCAAACAATATGTTTGAAGCCCGATTCATTCGCTCACTGAAAGAATATGATTCTCTCAATTTTTCTCTACAGGATATACGGAAGCCTGCTTTTTATATCTTCCTTTTCTTTCAAATCTAAGCACACCGTCAACCATTGCGAATAATGTATCATCTCCGCCTCTTCCTACGTTAATACCGGGATGAATCTTGGTTCCGCGCTGTCTGTATAAGATATTTCCTGCTTTTACGAATTGTCCGTCAGCTCTTTTTGCACCTAATCTCTTGGATTCGGAATCTCTGCCGTTCTTAGTAGAACCAACACCCTTCTTATGTGCAAAAAATTGAAGGTTCATATTTAACATAACAATAACCGCTCCTTTCTCTCAGTATGTAAACCTGAGTTTACAATACTTTTCTCCATATTGTTTTACAATCTGGGTAAGTCCAAGCACCAGAGAATCTACCAACACTTTTGAAGCATCCTGCATGGGCGCTTCAAATTTACATGTAATTATGCCGCTTTCTTCATCCGAATCCACACTAATCTGTTCATGTACGATTTCTTCTAATGAATTAATCGTATTGATTACCAGTACGGAAATGGATGCACATACAATATCTTTGCCATAATTGTCAAATCCAGCATGCCCTTTACATGTAAAGCCTTTATATTCTCCGGATTTCGTTTTATGAAATGTTACAGTTGTCATTTCACACCTTTAAGCATTAATCTTGTCGATTTTTACCTGAGTGTATGCTTGTCTATGACCATTTTTCTTATGATAGCCGGTTTTTCTTTTATACTTGTAAACGATGATCTTCTTGCCGCGACCCTGATCCATAACTGTTCCGGATACAGTTGCGCCTGCAACATCACCTGCTACTTTCAGCTCTTTATCGCTGATGGCTATTACCTGGTCAAATGTAACAGCAGCTCCTACTTCGGCATCAAGCTTCTCAACTCTGATAACATCGCCTTCGGAAAC
>JAIDPH010000030.1 GCA_029062885.1 Lachnospiraceae bacterium | reverse complement strand
ACATCATGAATTATTAAAATAAATTATATTTAATTAAATACAATATACAAAAAAATCTGGCAGGAATTAATCCTGCCAGATTTTTTTACCAAGTGAATCAATAAACGCTGCCAACTCATCTGACATACGTTCCGCTTCCGGAATCCTTATATGTCCCGGAGTTCCGGTTCCGTTATTAGTATAAAGGAAATGATAGACATTTGTGTCACCAAGTTCTCGACTAACTTGGTCAATCGCTTTATCCCAATTTTCATTATGACCAAGTATGGTCGTTGTCAATATTATGGCTGCTTTCGGATATATTTCCCTAAGCTTTAGAATAAAGGCTTTATATTCCGAGCGCCAATGTTTAGCTTTGTCGCCTTCATAGTCAGCCGCCATATAATCTTCCGGATTACTGTCATTCTGACCGATTGCAACTATGACTACATGAGGCCGGTATTTTGTAAAATCCCATGTTTTGGATTCTTCCAACTGGGTATTATACTGAATCTTGTCATATACCTCTTCCATTCCTATGCATTCCGGTCCTGCAAACCAGCCTGTATTATGCAGCAGGGCGATGCCGCCCTGCGCAATATCATGAATCTCTGCATTAAGTTTTCTCGCTGTCATCCATGAATAGGAATAATAGCTGTTGGAAAATTCCCCGTCGTGTTCGGGGTCAGCCTTGCCCACATAATCAACCGCTTCCGATACTTCCCCTGCAGAAACGCTGTCACCGTAAACCTCTATCCTACGCTCAGGTTTTGCCTCCGGTATGGATATGACCGCGCCATCCGCCACCTCGAAACCATGGAACAGGAACACATGGCAGGCATCCATTCGTTTAAACAGAAGGATTTCATGTGCTTTATCCTCCAGACCTGAAGCCAGCTCAATCGTTGCTTTACCCTCGTTAGGAATTTTCACCTTATCCTGTTTTCCATCAATAATGAAACCCAGATAGCTGCTAAAATAGGCTCGGTGATTCTCAACGACCGCATTAATAAAAGTTCCGGTAAAACACATTCTGACATAACTGCATGGATACACAAACTCAGGCGCCTTGGGATTATCAAAATCAATCCTTCCACTGTATTGTAAATCCGGATTATCAGGTGCTATAAACATACATATGCCCCTCTTTTTTAATTTTCTATCTGATTCCTATCTCTGTATCAGACTCTGTTACATGACTGTGTTTCTTAATATAGTCCGTGATTTCGTCAAGCTTGGTAAATGCAAGACCTACATAGCTGTCTGCGCAGCCATAGTACAGTGCAATCTTTCCGCTCTCTGAATCATGAATAGTCGCACAAGGGAAGCATACGTTAGGAACGAAGCCTCTTTCCTCATACCACTCTTCCGGAGTAAGTAAGAAGTTTTCACATCTGTAGAGTACCTTGGACGGATTATCAATATCAAGAATCGCTCCACCGATAGAATATACATATCCGTTACAGGTTCCGCTTACACCATGATAGAACAGCAGCCAGCCTTCTGTTGTCTCAATAGGAGCTGCACCGCCGCCGATTTTAAGAGACTCCCACCATTCACCGCTTCTTGCCATTACGTGTCTGTGTTTGCCCCAGTATACCATATCCGGGCTTTCACTTAAGAAAATATCGCCGAAAGGCGTATGTCCTGAATCTGAAGGACGGCTTAAGAGCACATAGTTTCCGTTAATCTTTCTCGGGAATAATACAGCATTCCTGTTGAACGGAATAAATGGGTTCTCAATTCTGGTAAATGTCTTAAAATCTGTCGTCTTAGCAATACCGATAGAAGCGCCATAGAAGTCCTGACACCAGATAACATAGTAAGTGTCTTCTACCTTTACAAGACGGGGATCATAAGCATACAACGGCATAAAGTCATTGCCTTTCTCATCCTTGAAAGCAATTTTATTCGGTTCAAATTCCCAATGAATAGCATCTTTACTGCGTCCTAAATAAATATATGAAATACCGTTTGTCTGTTCTCCTCTGAACACACCGATAAATCCATCTTCGTAAGGCATAACTGCACTGTTAAATATTCTTGCAACGCCTTCGATTGGATTCCTGCCTATAATCGGATTTTCGGTATATCTCCAAATAGGCGCACCTTTCAACCCTTCCGGTTTCTCCTGCCAGGGTACATTTTTTACCACAGGGCTGATCATTTTGATTTCACTCATTTTACTTTCCTCCATTTTTAATTTATATTTTTATAAAAAATATATTTTATCTTATATTGTTACTGCTATTTATTGCTCTTCCAAAAACTTAATATTATTCTTTATCAGCTCGCATCTTTGTGCCACGCACTCTACGGAACGCAATGGGTCCGAAGGAGTGTTGAACACATAATCAATCAGCTTGTCTATCGTAGTAACCGCTACATGCATTCTGGTATCGCTCGAAGCGTAGTATATATAGACATCACCGTTTTCCGTAGCAATTGCTCCGTTAGTAAATACAACATTGGATACGTCTCCGACACGCTCCGCCTCTCTGGGACCTATTAAAAGTCCTGAAGGCTCTGCAATCACCTTGGAAGGGTCATTTAAATCCGTAGCAAAGGCATAGATGACGTATCTAAGTCCCGCGGCCGTATTTCTGACGCCATGTGCAATATGTATCCAGCCTTTTTCCGTCTTAATCGGAACTGCGCCCGCGCCGTTCTTAGATTCTGTAATAGTATGATATCTGCGGAT
This sequence comes from Lachnospiraceae bacterium, assembly GCA_029062885.1. Taxonomy (GTDB): domain Bacteria; phylum Bacillota; class Clostridia; order Lachnospirales; family Lachnospiraceae; genus UBA3282. The sequence goes on along the minus strand of JAIDPH010000030.1, from coordinate 7,307 downwards.
GCTCGTCATTTTTTCCTCGTCAATGACAGCATGAGTGATATCATCACACAGACCGAAGCCAATGCCTCCGCCGGAACCGGTCTCAATGAAATCATCCATAGGTCTGGTATAAAAAGCATATTTACCATTTACAAATTCCGGATGAAGTACGACATTTCTCTGCTGCGGTGAATGCAGCGTCACAAGATTCGGCAGTCTCTCCCAAGTCTTTAAATCCTTCGTTCTGACGATTCCTGCTGCCGCTACTGCCGCCGAAAGGTCGTTTACGGAAGTATCCTTGCTTTCGGAGCAGAAAACTCCATAGATATAACTGTCTTCATGTTGAGTAAGACGCATGTCATATACATTAGTTTCCTCCGGACATGTATCCGGCAGTAAAATCGGGTAATCCCAGAACTTAAAACCGTCTACACCGTTATCACTCTGTGCAACACCGAAGAAAGACTTCCTGTCATTTCCCTCAATTCTTGCAACCAGATAAAACTTCCCGTTCAGGTAGATAGCTCCCGAATTCATGACGGCATTAACTCCCAGGCGCTCCATGAAATAAGGATTTGTCTCAGGATTCAAGTCATACTTCCAAGTCAGTGGAATATGCTCCCTTGTTAATACAGGATATTCATACCTGTCGTAAACTCCGTTGTAAAAGTCAGATTTCACATTTTTTCTGGATATCAGTTTATTGTATTTCTCCAGTTCTTCATAATACTTTTTGTGTAGCATTACCAGCCCTCCTTATAACCTCTATACACATCCTGCCGTTATGGTACGGACATTTCCACGGCTCCACGATCGGTCTGCCGCTCACGGATTCACCTTCCGGAGTCACATCCCAGAACCACTCGGAACCGGGACGTTTATCAATAACATGTTCTTTAATAAACTGCCATTCCGATTCAGCCGCCCGTAAGTATTCCTTCTTTTCCGGTGCAAGTTTATATCCGTTTAAAAATCCAACTACAGTCTCCGCCTGTACCCACCAAATACGGTTCGTATTTACGACGCCCTTTTCGCATTCATTGGCAAGAGAATGCCCGTCAAATGCCACCTTATATATCTGCTCTGTCAAATCCAAAATGATAGGCAGAAGCTTGTCCTGATACTTCTTTTCTCCTAAAACTTCCGTTCCTCTGTCAATCAGCCATGCCGTCTCGATATCATGACCGTAAGAATGCAAATCGATAATCGAATTCATCTCTCTGTCGAAGAAAACCTCCTGACGATGCAGCTTAGGATTGTAAACCTTATCCGCAAACACATCCAAAATCCATTCCAGACGTTTCTTCACATCTTCATCTTTGCTGACTCTGTATAACTCGGTATATGCCTCAAACACATGAAGCAAGGTATTCATTGTCTTCTCCGCTATGACGCCGTTTTCGGAAAGCTTGTCATTCTCTATCTCCATAAAATCCCTGTCGAATGCTTCTTTATATCCGATTTCATCCATACAGCGATTCTCAATTATATGAAAAAGCTCCATAGCCGTATCCAGCGCACTCTTATCACCTGAAGCATCATAATAAGAAGATAAAGCATAGATGGAAAAAGCTTGATTATATGTATGTTTGGTAGTATCCTCCGGCGTTCCGTCATAACGTACTGACCAGTAAACACCGCCCCTCTCCTTATCAACACAATATTTTTTCATAAATTCATATCCATGTTTAGCTTCCTCAAGCAGACTTTCGTCTTTAAGAAGCATATATGCATTGGAAAAAAACCATGTAATACGACTGTTTAAAATGCAGCCCTTAACCGCTTTCTTATCCACATTCAGCTCATGGTCCATCCAGCCGTAATAACCGCCGAATTCGTCATCTCTAAGCTTTTTCCAAAACGGAATAATACATTCCTGCAGATGAGCCTTTACCTCTTCTACCATCATAATCGCAGTGCCCTTTCCTTTCGTTAATATATGAATCTGTGTAAAATTTTAAGACTTAATATAAGTATATACTACTTTACTTTTTATTCAATAATTATTTTTATAAAATTTAACAGGAAACCCTTTTCGGATTTCCTGTTAAATGACGCTGTCCGGGTAAAACCGCTGTACTCAATAATCCTCACAATTCAACTTATAAAACCCTTGCGGATGCTTGCAGACAGGACATGGAGAAGGCGCACACTCGCCGAAGTACAGATATCCGCAGTTCATACATATCCAAACCGACTTTCTGCTCTTACAGAATACGGTTCCGTCCTCAATGTTTTGCGCAAGGTCGCTGAACCTGTAGTCATGATGCTTTTCTATGGAGGCTACACCTCGGAACAAATCAGCAATATCATTAAAACCTTCCTCTTCCGCCGTATTAGCAAAATCCTGATAGGCCTTTGTCCATTCACGGTGCTCACCTTTAGCGGCATCTTTCAGATTGGTCAGTGTATCGGGTATTTCTTTATTATTAAGCAGACGCATCCATATCTCTGCATGCTCCTGCTCATTACCGGCCGTCTCATTAAATATTTCCCCAATCTGCTCAAATCCTTCTTTCTTTGCCTTTCCTGCATAAATACGATAACGTGTGCTGACCATCAATTCCGCTTCATATGCCTTTTGCAGATTCATATATGTTTTACTATTCTTAAAATCCATAGCTACACCTATTTACTACATATCATATTAATTATAGTATATTCGCATCATAAGGTGTCGGTGACAGGCGTTTTTGTATTATACAGATGACAACGCCAAATACATTTGCTATAATAAGCTCAGGCTGCCGGGCCTGAGCTACAAGAATTGCGGAGCAATTCTTGATGAAATTTTTATAAAAATGGAGGCTCATCATGCTATATCATTATACCGATTTCGCCGCATTCGACGGAATCATCAGATGCGCAGAACTCAGACTCAATAATATACTGAATATGAATGATGCTTCGGAAATGAGACTCTTTATGAATGGCATCTGTAAGGCAGTTGTAGAAAAATTGAGACAGAATGGCGCGAGTGAAAAAATCAGCAAAACAGAGGCTTTCTTTCAAAAGGAAATGGAAGAAGAATTCCATTATTCAGCTTATGCAGCCTGCTTTTCCAGGGACAGAGATGACGCAGCACAATGGGAACGATACGGTCATTTCGGTCAAGGTGTATGTATAGCTTTTCATGAAGACCTTATGCAGAAAATGATAGGAGGCTCCATATCCCTTCAAAAAGTGTACTATCAGGAAGATATGAGGGAACACCGCCTTGCAGATGAATTCTACGCACTAATAAAGAATGCGGAAGTATTTTCAGAAGCCATGCCCGGACTCCATACGCTTATGAATGAAGCATGGGTGCAGTCGGCGGCGTTTAAGCATCCTTCTTTCGCAAGTGAAAAGGAATTCCGATTAGTAGTTTCACCTTTTATTTCAAATGAATTTGCAATAGAGCCAAAATACCACGTGGCAGTAGAAAGGATCAAAAAATACTATCCACTGGATTTAAACAGAATGTGCGGCAGACTGAATATGCATCTGTCTGATTTGGTCGGCGAGATAATCATAGGTCCGACCTCAACTCAGTCCCTTCCTATTCTTCAAGACTACTTAGGAGACTGCGGCCTAAATGTATTAAAGGATAAAATCAGTATGTCAAAATGTCCGCTGCGAAAACCGACCTCGTAACCTATAAGAGTCAATGCGAAAAATCAATCTATAATATTATTGACTCAAATAGCATAAATGGAGTACAATTATCAGTACCAAAAACTTAAATTTATTGAAAGGAGTTATCAAAAATGAAAGCAAAAACACTAATTAAGAAGTTTTCTGCTGCCTTTGCCACACTATGTCTTTGTGCGTCGGCTGTAGTTGCATCGCCGTCGTTCATGTGTACTAATCAGGTGTCGGCTTCAGGACTTCCGGCAGGCACTCAGGTTCACAGCGTCTATACCAATGAATTAATACCGGCAGAGCAGGCAGGAGTACGCCCTATCGCTATTATGATGCCTACCGATAAGTCAGCACAACCCTCTTATGGAATCAGTAATGCCAAGATTCTCTATGAAATTATGGAGGAAGGTGAAATTTCCCGTCAATTGGCAATTATTGATAACTGGCAGGGACTTAGCAAAATCGGTAACATCAGAAGCTGCCGTGATTATTACATACCGATTGCCACAGAATGGGATCCTATCCTGATTCATTTCGGCGGTGTCTACTATATGGCTGACCGTATTACTGCACCGGATATCAATAACCTGTCCGGAACTTATGAATACGGCGGTGGCGGAAGTATGCCGGGTTCAGGTTACTTCTTCCGTTCATCTGACAGAAAAGCGCCACATAACGCATATATAAGCGCTGATGGAATTACCAAAGCCTGTGCTTCTTTAGGCTACTCACTGGCAATCAGACCTGAATACTACAACGCTTCACATTTTACGTTTTCTTCAGGTGTAAACACACTTAGTCAGTATCCTAGTGCGATTACTGCTAATACAATTGATTTGTCTAAGATTTTTACCTACACGAAGAGCAGCTTTACCTACAATGCTGAGACAGGTCTTTATTACAAGAGTCTCCACGGCAAAGCTCAGACTGATGGTCTTAACAAACAGCAGCTTACTTTTAGCAATGTAATCATCCAGAATACCAAGTGGGCAGTCCGTGATGCAAAGGGCTATCTTGCTTTCCAGGTAATAGATAATACCGGCGACGGATACTATTTCACACAGGGCAAAGGAATTCATATTACATGGCAGAAAGCTTCCGATTATTCTCCTACGAAATACTATGACGATAACGGAAAAGAAATCCAGCTCAACACAGGAAAAACCTATATTGGAATCGCTCAGGAAGGACGAGCTGTAATTGTAAAATAAAAAGACTCATAATTATTAAGTTTTGACATTGTCAGTTCAAGTGACGAACTTAGGAAAAATAAAAGAAACGGTGCTCGCCGCAAGCGAAATCGCACCGTTTCTTTTATTTTTCCTAAGTTCTGGTTATTGAAGCAAAATTTCACAATTTAATATATAATTAAATATAAATTAGTTTGCTGCCTTTACGGAAGTAATGTGTGGGTTAACGCCGTTGTACCAGTACAGGAAGCCTTCCATGTCAATCTTATCGCCGATATTTAATGCCTTAACAGCCTGATAAACATCAGTTGTATTATCGCAAAGATAAGATTCTACAGTGAACGTATATGTTTCTCCATTTACAGAAACGTTGAAGTACAAATCATTGCCGTCCTGACCTGAGCCGTCCCAGTTATACAGGAAAGCTACATCATTTCCATCAGCATCTTTAGAAGCTTCAACCGTCATACCCTTAAAAGATACAAATTTATTCTGATGGTTTATTAAATCATCAGTGCCAAGAAGTGCGGTAACATCCATAGCTTCCGCAACATAGCTTCCGTTCTCAATTTCAAATGTTGCGTCTTTAATCTCAACTTCACCGGACCACTCTCCTTTATATCCTGTAACTTTAATCTTGGTTCCGGGTGTTAATTTCGCATAGTCTTCCTCAGAGCATGCCATTTCATACAGGAAATAAGCGCCGTCTTTATCCTGTGTATACACAGTAGCCTTATCTTCCCACCATGCCTGCTTAGCCTGTACATAAGTCTCAACTACGACTTGCGATTCAAGGTCTGCAGCAGCATACTCAGCATAGGTCATAACGCCTTCGGATTTTGTATCTGAATCCTTAGAGTCGCCTGAATTACCACAACCGACACATGCAGATACAAGTACTGCAATTAAAAGTAATGATGCAATTTTTTTCATTTTTCTCCTCCTTAAGAGCTTTGAATATGTAGTTGCTAAAACTATTGATAAACATCGAGATAAATTATACACGAAATTTTCAATATGTCAACTGTTCGGGATTATAAGACGTGGTTTATGCGGTTTAGGATTGGCTCAGAATATATTGATTTTACTTGCGCGATATGACATAATTAATGAAGTAAAAAATGAAATAAAAACAAAATTTGAGGCAGAACAGCAGCAAACTGCTATGATCTATGACATGGAGGTTATTGCTATGCACAAAACCAGTGGAAATAAAGGGAATAAACGGCTTTTTAAATGGATTGCATCATTTTTGACGATTGCTTTACTGGTAAACCAGAGCTGCTTTTCGGTACTGGCAGAGGAGTATGAGGAATATGAATACATAGAAGGTGTGACGGATACTGTTATAGATGTAGAAGACGATAATTCCGATACGAATGAGGATGTAAGTGCAGACAAGGATACAAATACTGAATCTGGTATAGAGTCCAATACGGAATCTGATATAAACACTAATGAAAGCGAAATCGCTTCTCCTCAGTATAATGAGGAGAAAAGCATAACCGAAGAAGAAATTATAGAATTTGATGCGGGAGATACTGTTAGTACAGCCTCAGCGGGGGATACTTTTACGTATGACAAAATTATATATAAGATTATAAATGATGATATTGATAATCTACAGGTTGAGGTTATTGGGCATGAAGATAGACATTTTACATCTGGAACTATAAATATTCCTTCTAAAGTATCTGATGGAACTGATATGTATGCGGTGGTACGTATTGGAACTAATGCATTTTCCGAATATAGTTATATTACAAACATTACAATTCCTGATAGTGTTACCAGTATTGGAAAAAATGCATTTTGCAAATGCACACGTTTAGAAAATATTACAATTCCAGAAAATGTTACCATCATCGAAGAATATACATTTGGTGATTGTGTCAGTTTAAAAAGCATTGTACTTCACGATAATATTACCAGTATCGGAGAGAAAGCATTTACTTTTTGTACAAATTTAGAAAATATAACAATCCCAAGCAACGTCACTAGTATTGAAAATGACACATTTTCTTATTGCAGAAATTTAAAAAACATCACAATTCCAGACAGCATTACCAGTATCGGAAACTATGCATTTTGGAGTTGCAACAGTTTAGAAAGTATTACAATTCCAGATACTGTTTCCAGTATCGGATTTTATGCATTTAACGGCTGTAGTAGTTTAAAAAGTTTTACAATTCCATACGGCATTACCAGTATCGAACATACGACCTTCGCAAACTGCAGCAGCTTAGAAAGTATTACAATTCCTGACACTGTTTCCAGTATTGGAGCGTATGCATTTTTGGGTTGCAACAGCTTAACAAATGTTAAATTACTCAACTGTGATATCAATATTGGTATTCATGCGTTTGATTACTGCCCCAAATTAAACAGTTTACAAATTGCTTTACCTGAAAATATTACTGCAACTCCAACTATACAGGATGGTTGTTTTAACTCCTGCCCTGATGACCGCGCCCTAACTTTCCTGACAAAAGATGGAACAACAGTGCTGAGTAA
>JAIDPH010000003.1 GCA_029062885.1 Lachnospiraceae bacterium | reverse complement strand
GCAGGGCACGCTTGCGCTGCATTGTCGCTCGTAACGGTACATAAGGTGCCAAAATACGGCACCTAAGTACCGACGGCTCCATAGCACCCTGTGTTGATTTGCCTATATTGCACAACTAGGTTTTGACAATAAAAATCTCACAAGAGTATTAGTATTTGACAAATTCCGGCATCCACCAACCCATATTATCATCAAGGAAAAGGCAGTATGACGGTTGTGTGCTCTCATCGGAATAGATATAATAATAGTCCATCCAGCCGTGTGTAATATAAATATACTCGTGTTCCAGTCTTCCAAGCTTGTCAAAATAACTGTCCCATGTCTGATACCAGGTTCCGAATATACGGGGATTGTGATAGTATTGTCGGTGCTGTAATAATCCGTTTTCATCATACTCATAATCCATCCACAGTACATATGACGGTTCTTCATCACCTACCTCATAAAATCCACTTGAATCAAAATGCACAACTTTTCCGGCATCATTATATTCTTTATTTTCTTCATAGGCTGATACATAATCAGAGCCGTTATCTCCATCGCAGGACTCAAACTTTGTATAATCAACGCTTAGCCCATCGCTCCATAAATCAGTTTCATCGGTCATTCCGACAAAAGTAAATCCACATAATCCCGAGGACATCATATCACTGGGATCTCTCTCAAAATAGCGAATTCCACAGCCTAAGCCTGTCTGTTCATCATAATACAGCGTCAGCCGTATTTTGCCATCCGGTAAGGCATACTCATAAAACGGTTCGCTTTCCGAAAAACCATATTGGGATAAAAATGAAGTTTCATCCATGTACCAGAGGAACTGTTCGTCGTACGGATTCTGGGCAATATAAGCATCAACGCCCTCATGAGTCCATTCATCAGTATTTTCGTTATCAGATGAATTGTCTGTTTCTATTTCATTCCATTCAAGACCATCTATATTTTCCTGAGATACAGTTCCGCGGTCTATTCTTGTCACTCCGCCGTCATAAAATTTCATAACATAACCATACGAATCTTCACTGCGGCAAATATACAGTTCCATCTTCCCGTCATTATCATAATCAAAATATGTATACAGATGTTCTTCGTCTCCATATGCTGACAGATATGCTTCATATACTCTTCGTTCTTCTTCCGGTAAAATGCTTCTTACTTCTTCCCAAATAATGTCCAATTCTTCTATCGGCTTTATAATGTCTGGCATGTCTGCTGTGTGGTTAATCTGTACATTCTCCATATTAACATTGACCTGTCCGCATGCACATGTCAGCGATAAAATTGTTACAGTAAATAATATATTAATGTATTTTTTCATATATTTAAATTTACCTCTTATTAAACTTACCTATTATTAAATATACCGTTCCGCTGCCTGTGATTCTCCAAACCTTTATATCTCCAGAAGTTCCAGAATCTCATCCCTGCTAAGACTTCCAATCTGCCCTGAATCGCTGCCTATAACCTGTTCGGCAAGATTCTTCTTTGTTTCCTGAAGTTTCAGTATTTTTTCTTCTATTGTATTTTTCATTATTAACTTATAAACAATCACTTTTTTAGTCTGACCTATACGGTGTGCGCGGTCCGTTGCCTGATTCTGGACGGCCAGATTCCACCAAGGGTCATAATGTATAACCATATCTGCTCCTGTGAGATTTAAACCTACTCCGCCTGCCCTTAATGAAATCAGAAAAACCGGCGTGTTCCCTTCATTGAACTCTTTTACCAATTCCAGACGCTTCTCCTTGGATGTGCTTCCCGTAATCGTATAATATGCTATTCCTGATGAATCCAGTGACTTTTGCAGAATCTCAAGCATGGAGGTGAACTGTGAAAAAACTAACATTCTATGACCGCCGTCTATAGCGCTCTGAATCAGCTCCATACAAGCCTCCAGCTTGGCGGCTCCACCTTCATAGTTGTCAAAACACAGTGAAGGGTCACAGCAAATCTGCCGCAGTTTAGTCAGTTCTGCTAAAATAAGCAATTTGTTTTTATTAAATTCCTCATCATCCTGACTTGCAAGCCTTTCACGCATATGCAATACCTGAGCGTCATAGAGTGTCTGCTGCGTACTGCCCATCTTCACAAGCCGGCTCTCCTCAAGCTTCTGCGGTAAATCCTTAAGCACATCTTCCTTCAATCTGCGCAGGATAAATGGATTCACCATTTTTTGCAGACGCTTCATGGCCTGCTCGTCATTATTTTTCACAATAGGACTTTCCAACTCGCGCTTGAACACATCATAACTATATAAAAATCCAGGCATAAGATAATCGAAAATACTCCATAATTCGCTTAAGCGGTTTTCAATAGGCGTACCTGTCAGAGCATATCTAATCCTGCTCTTTATGATTTTTACTGCCTTAGCCGCTTCGGTCGTATGATTCTTGATATACTGCGCCTCGTCGATTATTTCATACGCAAATTGCTTGTCCTCATAATAGGCAATATCACGTTTGAGAAGGTCGTAAGACGTAACTATGACGTCCGATTCCTCATATGCCTCTATTTTGAGCTGTCTTTCATCCTGAGTACCGGTAATAAGAGAAAACTTAAGCTCCGGCGCAAATTTCTGAAACTCTTCTCCCCAGTTGAAAACCAAAGAGGTGGGCGATACGACAATGGAAGTTTCTCTACGTCCCTCCTGTTTGGCGGCAAGCAGGACCGCGATTACCTGTAAGGTTTTCCCCAGACCCATATCGTCTGCCAAAATTCCGCCAAACTGCCATGCTTCCAAGGTACGCAGCCACTTATAGCCGTTCTTCTGATAATTACGCATTATCTTAGACAGACTCTCCGGCTCCTCAAAATCCGCTTCTTTTACAGTTTTAAAATTCTTAACTACATCCCTGAAATGGCTGTCCCTGGTGCTATATATGCTGTCATTTTCCTCTAACATCTTATCCAGATACAGGGTACGGTACATAGGAAGATGCATCTTGCCCTTGACAAACTCTTTCGGCTTTAATTGCATTGACTCCATAAGCTCCGCAAGCATTTCCAATGAAGAATCACTCAGATTAACAAATGAGCCATCCTTTAAGCGGTAATATTTCTTTTTAGTGCGGTAACTGTTAAGAATATCCAGCATCTCATTCTGTGGAATATCATCCGTGGAAATATTAAGTTCAAGCAATCCTGACGATACGGAGACTCCTACCGAAACCTTGACCTGTCTGACGGCATGATACCCTAAGAAGCGCTTTGTGCAACGCACCTCTCCTATTTCCATCAGTTTCTCAGTGCCGCTTTCCATAACCCGATAAACCAGATCCTCGTTTTTACCGCAATGCAGTTCTCCCATATGTTCATCAACTTCCGGAAACCACTGCATAGTCTGTGACAGAACCTCTTCTTCCCTCGGCGCATCCCGATATGGTTCCATACCGCTTTTGTTATTTAGGATATCCAACACCGAAACTTCTTTTTCTCCATAAAGGGCATGAAGCCTGCATGTTACATTTTTATCCTGCGCATCCAGATAAAAAATAAAATGAGCATCCGGCAAAAGATATTTTTTAAATCTTTCCGGTTCCGTTTCAGTCACGTCTACAACAGACTGCAAACTTGGTAAAATCCTGTGATAGAATTCCGACATATGATTTCTTCCCACATGGAAACTGAAATAGTTACCAAATGACAGATTAGTCAACGGCTCTATTTTTTGCATGAAATCCCTGTCTATCCGGCAAAGATTATTACCATCTATATAGTAGTCTGTATCGGTTCCACTATACATATCAGGAAGGCTGCCCTCCACCTTTATTCCATGGAATTCATCGCTTCCAGGTTCCTCATCAGATATTCGCATAGTTACTTTCGGATTGCAATTTGTACAGGTCAAAGTTCCTTTATTAGCCTGCCTGCTGTCCTTATCCTCATATTCAACGACATCTTCGCCCAACTGCTCATAAAACTCGTCAAGTCTCCATCCGAACAGATTTAGTTCGCTGCCAACGCCCGATTTACGATATGAATAGTATGCGCGCGATTCAATAAGCCTCTGGTAAAATTCCTCTTCTTCCCGCACGATTCTGCTTATAAAATGAATCCAGCCTCTTCCTTTTTCCGTAAAATTTTTCGGACTGTGATTAATCTGGGTATTGGTTCCATAGACATCTATCGCGGACTCTTTGACGTTTTGACAGAAAGTATCTAAATGCTTAACTATAAAGAGCTTTTTCTCGCCCACTCTAAATGATACCGTAAGCTTCCCGCCTTTTTTTATTACTCTGGGAATGAGCTTCAGACTGTTTTCTTTTCCTATTGTACCTGCCGCTGTCTGATTCGCTCTTTGTTCCTGATAAAATGACATAAGCTTCTTCGCATTTAAGTCGGTGGCATCTCCAATATTGTGAACAGCCAGATATTCTTCCAGTTTGCTTAAAACACCTGCTTTATAGCCACAAGTAGTTTTACGTGAAAACCACATATAATATCCCTTGCGACATTTTGGACACCGGCATTCAAAATTTATGACATTTGTGCGCGAAAACTGCAGCCGTATTGCAAATTCATCCATGCCGGACTTTCCTATCGCATCTACCTGCCCCATGATTCTGCCGTTGTCTTTATCATGTCCGGACATAATCTGCATGATTTTAATCTTTCCCTGTTTGAAAAGATTCTCGCCTTCTTCATATGATGACCGTGGAATATCCATAGAATTTTTGATAGCAGTGCCATTAAAATAATTGTAGTGTTCAAGACTGGCGATGCTTTCGTTGGTGGTTGAGGTTGTCATGAGTACGGCTGATTCCTCGGGGTCTGGAGATGGTGAACCGCCGAGTAATGTGTATTCCACCTCGTCCTCTGTTTTATCTTCTGTTGTATACTCTGCTGTATCTTCTATTGCATCTTCTGCTGTATACTCTGTTGTATCTTCTATTGCTTCTTCTGATGTGCCTTCTTCAAATTCAATCTCAGAATGATACTGTGCAACCGTTGTATTCTCTTCTTCGATGTGATGTGATTCTGCTTCCTGCTCTTTTGCTTCAATGGCATACAGAACAGCTGCCATATGCTCGCAGTTTTCGCCTTCTCCTGATATAGGGCAGTTGCATTTCATACTTGCAGGATAACCGTCTTGCATTTTTACCTGTACTTCAAAGTATCTTATCCCAAGTACTGCCGCCGTATATGTACCATTTTTTTCATCAAGGTCGGCAACTCTTTTATTAAGATAAAACGCCAATCCCCGCTCTAATGTATTACGTTCAAATTTATATTTCCATTCAATCATTGTGTTTTCCTATTTTCCCACATGTGACGTACGCCACTTAAAATATTACAGGGTTTTCTTTACACAGTCAATATAACGCTTATGTGAATAATTGAAAATTAAGAAAGGCGAAATAATATTTTCAACATAGAATATATCATATAGAAAAATTTCAGTTTGGAGAAAAATTCATGTTCCGTAACAATCTAAACTATAATGCAACTCCCGACGCTTCGGCAGTCGTAAACGGCAATCGTTCATATCCTGAGTTGTACGGAGTAGTTCAATTTTATCAAATGCCTTTTGGCGTATTTGTAATTGCACAATTTCATGGCTTACCCATTACATCCGATATAAACCCAAATCCCTTTTTAGGATTTCATATTCATGAAAACGACGATTGTTCCCAAAATATCGAAGACGATTTCAATATGACGGGAAGCCATTACAATCCAGACAATTCCCTTCACCCCAATCACCGCGGCGACCTTCCGCCCATTCTTAACTGCAACGGTTATGCATGGCAGTCATTTTTGACAAACAGTTTCGTGGTTTCAGAAATAATCGGGCGCAGTGTTGTCGTGCATAATTCTTTTGATGATTTTGTAACACAGCCATCAGGTAACAGTGGGGCAAAAATCGGGTGCGGCGTAATCACTGCTAACAAATAATTTTGTGCTCCTTTTCCAGATATGCGAGCAAGGCTTCGCAGCCCTCTACAATATCAGCATAGGTAACATCAAAATTGCCTGTGTACCATGGATCGGCAATATCACGCGGACTATTTCCAAAATCCAGAAGCCTGAAAACTTTATGTTCCGCATCGTATCCCAATATCCGCATCATATTGCGGATATTCATCTGATCCATGCCAATCAGATAATCATATTCTTTATAATCTGCCTTAGTCATCTGCAACGCCCTGTGCGGCACCAGCGGAATACCAACGGCGCGTAGTTTGCCCACGGTTCCATAGTGCGGAGTATTTCCGATTTCTTCGCGGCTGGTGGCTGCGGATGATATTTGGAATTGGGTTTCCAGGTTACGGTTTTTAACCATATGGGTCATGATGCTCTCGGCCATTGGGGAGCGACAGATATTTCCATGGCAGACAAAAAGTATAGAAATCATAATATTTTTCCTCCTAAAATGCCGTGATTTGCCGCGTTTTGGGGGCTTTTGCGTACTCCGAAAAATCCACATAAAATCTGCATAATGTGACACAATACGCAAAATAGGGCAAATCAAAGCAAAATGTAATAGTCAATCGTAGTTAAATCGTAGTCAATTTTAGGCTTTCAGACTACGCACCTTTTAACGGTATTATCGTTAAAGGGGTTTCAAATGGAGTGCCTAATTTAACGATAGTACATTCAATAATATGTTGGTTACTTTATACCAAAATAATAGTTACTTCCCTAGTCCCAAAATAATCAATACTATTGGGCATATGTATTTAAATAATATCATAT
>JAIDPH010000299.1 GCA_029062885.1 Lachnospiraceae bacterium | reverse complement strand
CAGAAAAAGGGGCAGTCATGGAAAGCGCAGATGAAGTCAGATATGGACGATGCTATTCGTAAAGCATACAGCTTTGATGATTTTATCTGTCGGATGCAGTCAAAAGGATATGCGGTGAAGGGTGAAACTTTTGGAGATGATGCGCTTAAATATTTATCATTTTCTGCTTCAGGACAAAACCGTTTTACTCGTGTGAGCGTAAAGAATTTCGGTGAAGGATATACAAAAGAAGTAATCAGAGAAAGGATTGAACAACGTGTAAAAACACAAGACTATTCCGCTGGAAGAAAGAGAGTTCCTTTTCCAAAGCGACCGGATGCAAAGCGGACATTGATTAATACGGATAAAGAGAAGTTCCAAGAGAGTGGGGCGTTAAAGCACTGGGCGGATATACAGAATTTAAAGATTGCCGCAGCCAGTTATGCAGAAGGCGGTTCCATAGAAGAACTGAAACAAAGAATCGCAGAGAAAAGTGTGGTAGCTAAAACCGCCCGTAATGAGATGGTGGAGTTAGAGCATGAAATGAAAAATAAAGCGGAAATCCTTAAATATGCGAGGCAGTACATGGCAAACAGGAAATACCAGCGGGGATATGAGAAAGCAAAAGATCAGGATTCCTATTTCCGAAGCCACGAAACACAGATTATTCTGTTTGGCGGTGCTGAAAATATGCTGAAGCGGCATGGGATAAAGACGATATCTTTGGATGTGGAAAAAAAGCAGGCGGAATATGATGCAATGGCAGCACAAAAGGAAAAGTTAAAGAAAACATACCAGACAGCAGAAAAAGAGGCGGCTGAAGCGGATAAGCAGCTGAAGAACATAAGACAGTATTTAGGGATTGAAAAAGATGGGCATGAAGAAACAAAGCAACATGGGAAACGAGATGTGAGTTTATAAGGAAGAGAGTAAAAACTATGAACCTAACTTATGAAAAATGTGGAGATTATTTGATACCGAACTTAATTCCTAATCCGGAGCCGGAGGGAGAGTTGAGAAAGTTTGGTTTGATGAGAAAATCTTATTTGGAAAACCATAGGAGAGGTATTTATTCGGGCTTGCTGTTATCTGGTGAATTAAAGAAGCATCTGCTTATGATACAGGAACAGGCAGAGGAAAGATTTAATTTGCTTGTGAAGCAGATGGCAAGGCAGGAGGGAGTGACAGAGCAGATGAAGGAACAGAATCAGATGCTTTGGGTAAAGAGAATGAATAATGTCAGAAGTGCGGCAGAAGGGAGCGTGCTGAGGGAATTGGTATTTATATGAGAAAATGTGGAGCGAAAACAGCTCCACATTTATGCAATCAAAAGCGTAGAAAAATAAAAGACAGTATGATATACTTTAGTTCAAATATACATAGAAGGAGAAGTCATTTTGAAATACGAAGATTTAATATTAAAACAGCCAGTTGAATCAGCAACATATAAAGAAGATTCTGAATTTGTCATTAATCAAATTAGAAATATACTCGATAGACAGAAGAAAATCGGTGATGATAAGATCATTATAAATACAAATTTGAAAATGGGATTACCGCTTGAAAATATTAATAAAATCGCGGGACCTATGATAGAAGCTTGGGCAGGAGAAGTGTTTGCTGGCATTAGAGATGATATGGACAATCCATATTATCTAATAAATGTTGAGGCTCAAGAACGGTTAGGTATGGCTGATATTGTTTTACAATTTAAGAAAGGAAATAATGTGCTAACAGGGAATGTTGATGTCAAAGCTACTGCAAATGATATTCCTAATAGTGGTAAAGGACCGAATATCACTAGTTTTAGTAGAATACGCACAGCATATGTTAAGGATCCAGATTTTATGTTTATTATTCTTTCTATTAAACATAGGGTATATGTACAAAAAAATGCTAATACGGGATTAATGGATGGGGTTATGGAAGTAGTAGATTATAATGCTTATGATTTAAAATTTATTAGTGATGTAGATATTAATTATAATCCAGCATTGGGAACGGGACAGATACAAATAAAAGATATTCATTATGTATCATATCAATACCGGACGACATGGGAAATGTGTCAGTTATTAGACAGTAAATATCTGCATAGTAGTCGAAGGACAATCGAGGATTTTTATAGAGAGGCAAAGAAGAACGGATGGATAAAATAGACAATCAATTATTAATTATGGGAGATGCGATTGAAAAATTAAAAGAGCTACCAGATAAATCGGTCGATTTGGTTGTAACGGATCCACCATATAACTTAAATAAAGATTACGGTAAAAGTCAAGATAAGTTAGAATTTGATGAGTATATTAATTTTAGCAAAAAATGGATAACGGAATGTGATAGAATATTAAATGATAATGGAAGTATTTATATTTTTATGGGAATGAGGTATATCT
>JAIDPH010000298.1 GCA_029062885.1 Lachnospiraceae bacterium | reverse complement strand
AATACCCCAAAAGCCTAAAACCAACGCTTTAAGAATTTTGGATACGACTGAAAAGATTTATAATATTGTAAGAGTTAATACTTATACTGGCAATATTACCTAAAGAATAGCTGATTTTCCGGAGGAGATAAGAATTGAAACTTTATTTAATACGTCATGCAGAAAGTTATGGAAATATAAAGGGAAAAATTATTTCCACCACGGATTTTGAACTGACAGAAAAAGGGATAGTTCAGTCACAACGCATCGGACAAAAAATTTGTTCAGAATTGAAAGAAAAACCGATATCAGCCTATTGCAGTTCGCTTGCCAGAGCCAGGCAGACACTCGTAGAGATTCTTCGCTGCATTGGACAGGAAAATATTGAAATCATAGAAACTGATTTCTTAAAAGAAATGGATTTAGGATTGCTTGAAGGAATGACATGGGAAGAACGTCGGCAGAAATATCCGGAAGTAGATTTGGATAAAAAGTTGTCACTACTTCAGGCTCCCTATGGGGAATCTTTTCAGGATGTAAAGAATCGGTGTAAAATGTTTGCAGAAGAGTATTTAGAAAAAGAAGCAGATGAAAAAAGCATTATCATTGTTTCCCACGGTATTACATTAAGAATATTGACAAATTATCTTTTGAAACGTCCGGACGAAGATGTTAATTTTTTAAATTGGATGGAGAATACTGCATTGACAGAACTTATTTCGGAAAAAGAAAGTCATACATACCAATTAGTTCGATTGAATGATTATTCGCACCTTAGAGAGCTGCAAACCGTTGGTTATGATAAATGGGGATTATTTGCAACGCGTGATTATTGGGCAAAATAACTCAACTTTAAAACCGATTAATTCCAGCTGTGAGATAATATTTTTTTAGGGAAAGATAATGATATAGATATATAATAGAAGAGACGAGAGATTGGAGGACTAAAAATGCTCACACCTATAGAAGCCGATAAAGAACTTAAACTTGCAGTGCAATTAAATCCCGGACCCTGGGAGCAACATAGTATATCCGTTGCAAAAAATGCAAGGTTGATTGCAGAAAAAACAAGTGTTATGGATAGTGATAAGGCATATGTCATGGGATTAATGCATGATATCGGGCGTAGAGCCGGTATAAAAGGTATATTACATATATTTGACGGTTATGATTATATGATGAGTATAGGGCAGGAAGAAATCGCAGATATTTGTTTAACACATTCTTTTCCTATAAAGGATGTGGATACTTTTTTCGGTAAATATGATTGTTCTTCTGAACAGAAAAAGTTTCTGCAGCAATTTTTAGCAAATAGGCAGTATAATAATTATGATATTCTGATTCAGTTATGTGATGCTATTTCATTACCGAATGGGGCTTGTATAATGGAAAAACGTTTTATAGATGTTGCATTAAGGCATGGTTTACCGGATTTTACAATAGAGAAATGGAAAGCATTTATGAATACGAAAAAGTATTTTGATGAATTATGTGGCTGCAATATTTATACGTTTCTGCCTAATGTCTTGGAAAATTCTTCTGTAAACCTTATATAAACAGGAAAGGAGTTTGTTGGAAGAAAACTAATTAACGTGTTTCTTTATTTACTAAAGCAGAGATTCGAGAGAGTCCCTGCTTTTTTGCGTGCAAAATAAACTCGTCATTTTGCAATGTTGCATAGAGTGAAACCATACCGGACAAATCCGTTCCTGAAATGACAGGATATCTTTACGGGAGAATGATATAATAGCATAAACACAAGAAAGGAGCCGCCAACAGAATGGAATGGACGCAAAGTTTAAGAAGTGCAATCGAATATATTGAAACACACCTTCTGGAGCCTGTAAATATAGAAGGAACGGCAAAAGCAGCCTATATTTCTGTACTGTATCTGAAAAAAGCATTTAAGGTAATGACAGGCTATTCCGTTGAAGAATATGTCAGGTTCAGACGGCTGTATCTGGCAGCACTTGATGTCATAGCGGGACGGGAGAAAGTTATTGACCTGTCACTTAAGTACGGATATGAGACACCGGAAAGTTTTTCTAAAGCATTTTGCCGCTTTCATGGAGTATCACCGACGCGGTTAAGAGAAAATCCGAAAATGATCAGGACATTCTTGCCGTTCAGAATAACTGTTTCCATCAAAGGTGGGGATGATATAGATTATTTTGTGGATAAGATGAGCGGATTTAAGGTAATTGGATTTGAGAGAGTTTGTAAAACAGAAAATTCGTTTTCGGAACTTCCGGAGTTTTGGGACGAGATTCGACACAAATATTTTCATACATCGAAAAGACCAAATTGTGAACAGAGTGCGGTTGAAAAAGTAATAAATGTTTGCAATGTAGGAGAGTATGCGGTCTGTTTTGATGATGATGAGCAAAAATATTGCTGTTATTTGATTGCGGGAAGATACAGCGGACAGGAAATACCGGAAGGAATGAAGGTATATGATGTGCCGGAACTGGAATGGGCGAAATTTCGTTGCGTAGGACCAATGCCGGGGGCAATGCAGGTGATTTATCGAAAAATATTCATGGAATGGCTTCCGGGAAACTCGGAGTATGAAATTGCAATGGGCTGCAATATTGAATGGTATTCAAAAGGAAATAACTGGGAACCGGACTATGAGAGTGAAATCTGGATTCCTGTTAAAAGAAGAGACGGTCAGGACTATTAGGAGAAGATAAACATGGGAAGGACAGTAAAAAATATCGGGTATGTTTTAAAAACTGTGAAAGAAGCGAGCAGTAGTAGGATTGCGTTGTCCCTTATATATAACGTCTGGGTGACGTTTGTGAACCTTGTTTTTGCATTGCTACTACCGAGATATCTCTTAAACGCATATGAGAGACAGGCGGCTTACCATGAAGTAATCAGCGTCTTGCTGGTATTATGGCTTACACAGATTGGTTATTCCCTCTATTCCAATTATTACAATCAGGTTTACAAGCCTGTTTCTGATGAAAAAATATATTTGCATGTCCAGAAAAGAATATTTGTAAAAGCACTTTCCATACCCCTATGCAATCTGGATCATTCCGAATATTATAACGACTTCACAAAAGCCAATGAGGAGGCAAAAACGCGGATTATAGCAACTATGGATGATTTTTTCCGGCTTATTCTGGATACTGTCGCCCTGTCAGTGCTTTTGTATGTGATTGGGAATATCCATAAAGTCTTTATTCTGATTTCAGCTTTTCCGGTGATCGTAAATATCTTATGCGGAAGGTTGCTTGACCCGTTAGTTTTTCAGAATGAAATGGAGGTTATGAAAGCAAAGAGAAAAGCGGACTGTGTCAATCGTACATTTTTCCTGAAACAGTACAGTAAGGAAATAAAGATTTCTAATATAAAAAAAGCTCTGTTCAGGCAGTTCTCTGAGGCTATAGATCAGACTGTATCAACCCGAAGGCAGTATGGAAAGAAGATTGCAGCGTTGAAGGTGCTGCGTTTCTTGTCAAATGATATTTTATGTTATCTTGTTTCTGTAGCGGCAGGTATTTATATGATGCACCATAAAACGATTCTATTGGGAGATTTTGTATTGGTTTTTACTTCGCTGTCAACTTTTACAGGTTATATGAGTGCGTGTATGAATGATGTTTTTGCGATATACCATGCGAGAAATTATATTGATAATCTGCTTAAATTCATGCCTGATGAATCGGAAAAAGCAGTAAAAGACGGTTCTCAGCTTTTGTTCCATGATCTTGAATTCCGTAACGTATCATTCCGGTATGACAGCAACAGAGAAAATGTGCTAAAAGACTTGTCTTTTAAAGTATCTGAGGGAGAAAGGGTTGCCATAGTAGGTAATAACGGGGCAGGGAAATCTACTTTAGTCAAGCTTTTAATGCGGTTGTATGAGGAAGGCGAAGGAAAGATTTTACTAAACGGAGAGCCGGTCAGGACTTACAAAGAGGAACAATACCGCGCCATGTTTTCCTGCGTCTTTCAGGACTATGCGCTTTTTGGATGTACCATAGGAGAGAATATTTTATGTCGTGAGGTTATGGAAAATGACAAGGATGTGATTCAGAGCGCCTTGGAAAAAAGCGGACTGGATGAAGATATGCGGTATGGAAATATGACAATAGATTCTGTTGTCACAAGGGAGTTTGATGATGAGGGTATCGTATTTTCGGGCGGACAGCTTCAAAAACTCGCTATTGCAAGGGCTATAGCTAATAACAGCAGAATTATTGTTATGGATGAACCTTCAAGTGCGTTAGACCCGCTTGCAGAGCAAAAAATGTTTCAGAGGCTAAATGAACTTTCAATGGATAGAACATTGATTTATATCACCCATCGAATTTCATCTGCGGTCAATGCTGATAAGATTTACTTCATGGAGCAGGGAAGAATCTGCGAGTCGGGAAGCCATGAAGAACTACTGAAACTGAATCGAAAATATGCTGCGATGTACCGTATGCAGTCGAATAATTACCGCTGAAGAAGATTCAATATTTTAAATTATTGGGATGTCGGTGTATCTGAATGTGTAAGAGACAAGGAGAGTAATAAATGAGTAAAAAGATTGTTGGCAATATAGGAAAGATGCTGAAATTGATAGAATCACCTGTATATATCTGTCTGCATGTACTCTATACGTGCCTTGGGCAGTTGAAATGGGCAGTTTTTCCTATTTTCTTCATCGACCATTTTCTGGAATTGATTTTGAGCGGAGTACCTTTTGAGGAAATATGGGTGACTTTAGGAAGTTATATCCTTATTTTATGCGGAATAGGAGTGTTTTCCATTTGGTTTGATGATTACTATATACCTGTCAAACTGCCGCGGATACAGGAAAGGTTTCGGAAAAAACTGTTTGTATGCTCTGCAAACTGCGATCTGGAAAATTTTGATAATTCAGATTTCTATAATGAATATGTGTTTACGATGACGAAGGCTGATGAGACGGCAAGTAATGTGATTTCAGAGTTGTCCGGTTTTGTGGGTAATATACTTATCACAGTCTGCATTGCCGGATTCTTTTTCCAAATCGACTTTATCATTGCAGTGGCAGTTTTTATTTCAGTAATGATAACGGCATGTCTTTTTTCGCGTATCATCAAGATAAACTATGACAAGGATGTTACGATGACGCCACATGCAAAGCGGACTGAGTATTATAAAAGAGTGTTCTATTTAAAAGATTACAGTAAGGAACTGAGAATGACGGATATCGGAAGTCTGCTGATGAAGCAGTTTGATAAGAACGAAAAAGCCATTTGCAGCATCCATAGGGAGTATGGAAAGAAACTTCGCTTATATCATACAATGAACGGATTGACTATATCCACTTTACTTGATATTGGTTTACGGATACTGCTCACTTATGAACTCATGGTTGCGCATACAATTACGATTAGTGAATATACGGCTTCGACATTTGCGATATGGTCACTTTTTCCAAGTTTAAACGGACTGATTGCAAATTTTCATAATCTTTCCGAAAACAGCCTGCGTATTGATAAGATATTTCGCTTTCTGGACAAAAAAGCTACCGTATATGTAAAGGGAAATAAGGCAGTAAAGCTTTCAGACAAGCAGGATGTGATAGCGTGTCGGAATTTGAGCTTTCATTATCCGGGGAAAAACGAGCCAGCAATAGAGGGGTTAAATCTTGAATTGCGCAAAGGTGAGACGCTTGCTGTAGTTGGGGAAAACGGTTCGGGAAAATCTACATTGGTCAAACTCTTGCTTGGACTCTATATGCCGACTGACGGAGAGATTCTTGTGAATGGACAGAGCCTTAGTGAAACGGATATTGCAGCTTACCGAAAAATGTTTTCTGCGGTATTTCAGGATTTTGCGTTTTTCCCCGCGAGTATTGCCCGGAATATTATGCTTGATGATAGGTGGGATGAAGATGAACTGCAAATGGCACTGGCAGGAAGCTTATACGGACAAGACGAATTTTTGAAAGGAATTTCACCGGACATGGTCATGACAAAGGAATTTGACGATGAGGGAATAGTCCTTTCAGGAGGACAGGCGCAGAAACTGGCAATTGCAAGGGCGTTTCGCAGACCGCCGTTTGTTATTATGGACGAGCCTTCAAGTGAACTGGATGTAATAAGCGAGACCGGATTGAATGAATTGCTTTTAAAGAATGAAGATGGCAAGGGAATTCTGATTATTGCGCATAGGCTGACTACGACGAAGAAGGCGGACAGGATCATTGTATTGTCAAAAGGACGGAAGATAGAGGAGGGAAGCCACGAAGAATTGATGCGTAGGAAAGGTCATTACTTTAATATGTTTACGGCGCAGGCAAAACAATACTGTTACGCTGATTTATAAAT
>JAIDPH010000297.1 GCA_029062885.1 Lachnospiraceae bacterium | reverse complement strand
GACTAAATAAACAAAAATGGGGCGTCTCTGCTCCGCAATGAGCCACATTTTTGTTTATTTTGTTCAAGTTCGTGACTCGCGACAATAGTTTCGCAATCAAATAAATAATTTACTTCATCAATTTCTCTAACAGTATAACCAATTCGTCTATAACCTCATCGTTCCCGGCACGGATATTATCTGCTACGCAGGAATGAATATGGTTTGCAAGCAGCGCTTTACTGAAACTGTTCAACGCCGCATTAACCGCCGCAACCTGTATCAGCACATCCGTACAGTATGCGTCCTTTTCAATCATTCCCTGTATTCCGCGTACCTGACCTTCGATTCGTTTCAGGCGGTTCATCATATCTTTATATTCCTTCGGCGAACGTTCCTTAGTCCTATTAGAACATTCGCATGAAGCTTCATTGCAGGTTTCCATATTTTCCGGCTGCTGTTTTTCATTATCTTGTGACATCATTTTACTCCTCATATACCCTATGGGGGTATTTATTCAAGAAATAATATATACCCTGCCAGGGTATATGTCAATAGTCAAATATTGCATTCCAAGCTTTTTTCTGTATAATATGTATTTAGGTACATGATGCATAACTCAGGAGAACATATATTATGAAGAAATTTACAGATGCTGCTTCCTCTCAAAATAGAAACCGCTACTATATTTTATATGGCATTATCATAGCTGTAGGAACATTATTATATGTATCACTGATGGGCGGAAGATATATCTGGACGGACGAAGCCTATACGTTTACACTAATTAAACATAGTTATCCGGACATATGTACCATCACAGCAGCAGATGTACATCCACCGCTCTATTACATCTTGTTAAAATTATGTATACAACCATTTGGATATTCCTTGATTGCTGCAAAGCTTTTTTCTATAATACCTTATATTTTAATCTTAATTATCGGAGGCGTACAGCTTAAAAAAATCTTTAACTCAAAAACCGCAATTGCATTTATGGTATTATTTTTACTTTTTCCGTTTTCACTTTTATATGCTGTCGAAATACGTATGTATTCACTTGCTGCACTATTTGTATTTATCAACGGAATTTATGCATATCAATATTACGAAAGAAATTCCAGATCCGATTATTGGATTTGGATAATATCCGGAGTATGTGCCAGCTATACGCATTATTTTGCCATGGTATCTGTTGGCGTCATCTATTTATTGCTGTTCATCGCCATTTTTTTTAAGAAAAAGACGTCATTAAAACACTGGTTTATCGCAGTGCTGATGACCTTTGTATTGTATCTTCCATGGCTTGGCAGCTTTATGAAACAATTAGTTTATAAAGTAAATAACGACTATTGGATTTCTGAAATTCACTTCTGGACAATAAAAGAATATGCAATAACAATGTTCTCAGCAGACGGGCTAAAAAGATTTGAAGTGTTTGCTTTGTGCTCTTATTTGCTTGCATTCATTTCTGTTATCTTATCCCGCAACAAAAAATTAATCGTACTTTCTATTTGTGCTTTGTCTGTTCCTGCAGGAACGGTATTTATTGGCATAGCTGTTTCCTTAATGGTCAGGCCTATATTTATTATCCGCTATGTAATACCCGCAGTCCCCTTGCTCATTGTTTTTATGGCAATAGGACTTTCACAAATCAGATTCTATGTCCCGGCTGTCCTTATATGGATTATCGCTTTAACCGGCGGAATCAGCCATTATTACACAAACTTTAAAATAGAAAACAGAGTTGTTGCAAACGCTTTAGATACCGCTTTTGTAGAAACATATTCTTACTGTGATTCCTATATTGTTTTAACTAACCCTCCAATTTCAGTTTCATGGGTTTTAGCATATTATACCTCCGAAAAGCCAATTTATGTAAATCAAGCGGTAACAGCCGCCGATCCGTGCGATAATATAGCTTATATTGATGAACTGAATACATCTGTTAATGAGAATATCGTATTAATCATAGATGTTGACAGCGAAGTACCTGATAGTTATCTGAGCCAATATGAGTGTCAATATCTTCAAGAAATAAATGCAGGCGGAAGCTTGGCGGATGCCTATCTGATGACGAAAAAGTAAAAGCAGTTCAGTGCGGTCTGCACGATAACTTTACTCAAAATATCAAACTTCATGCTGTTATCTTTGATATAATAAGCTCAGGCTCGGCAGCCTGAGCTACAAGAATTACTTCGTAATTCTTACTGGAATGATATACTTTTATCGCTTCGGTGGCTATGATGCCAAATCTTTACGATATCGAAAAGAGGGTGAATTATGCGGAATATAGAGCTTTTGATGTCTGCGCTTGAGTATATAGAATTGCATCTTAGTGATGAAATCAAGACTGAGGACATCGCAGGCATATGTTTTTGTTCTAAATCCACTCTCGAAAAATTATTTCGTAGTGTGCATAACATTTCCGTGCATGAATATATCGTCCGGAGAAGAATGATGTTAGCCGCAAAAAAAATATCGCAATATCCCGAAATTCCTATTCTGGACATTGCCCTTGAATACGGCTATAGCACTCACGAATCATTTGCGCGCGCATTTGAACAAATCTGGAACTGTAAACCATCTGAATTTCGCACAACAAAATTCACAGAATTGTTTCCGAAGTTAAACGCGCCTTCGGAGAAAGGAGACAATTATATTATGCAGAAAAAGAATGTAGATATCAGCGAATTATATGATTTATTCAAAGAGAGAAAGGACTGCTTCTTTGTAACCTGTGACATTAAACACATGATACCAATTAATGAAATATCCAGAAAAGCCGGCGATTTAGCAATATTGGAGCAGATGCGGCGCCTTACGGTATCAGCCGGCGAGGAAGATGTTGTATTCCGTATCGGCGGTGATGAATTCTGTATATTAACAGCCAGCAGTGACGCCGCTTATGCAGAACAGATTGCGGACAAAATCCGCAACATGAATAATAATACTTTTTCATACGGGAATCGGGAAATTCCTCTGACTCTTCATGTAACTACTATAAGTCTGAAAGAATGTCATAGTAAAGAAGAGGTATTTTCCGGATTGCACAGTGCAATTGATAAAAGTAAAATGTAATATTTTTCGTTTAGGACCTTTACTTATAAAAGGTCCTAAACGCTTCTATAAGATAACCGATATCCTTCGCTCCCGCCGTTTCAAATGCGGAGTGCATGGCAAGCTGTGGAAGTCCAATATCAACTGCATTCACAGACACTTGTGACATCGCAATATTACCAAGCGTTGAACCTCCAGCTATATCCGAACGGTTAGCATATGATTGATAAGGTACGTCCGCCCTGTTGCAGATATCCTTCATAACTGCCGCGGAATAAGCATCCGTAGCGTAACGCTGGCTGCCATGATATTTAATGACGATTCCCCCATTTATAGCAGGGCGGTTCGTCACATCAGCTTTTCCCTGATTATTCGGGTGAAGCGCATGGGCGTTATCTGCTGAAATAAAAAAACTGTCGGCAATCATGCAGTGGTATTCTTCTTTTCCTATGCCAAGTCCGCTGCATATTCTATCCAGTGTATCTTTTAAAAAGGTAGACGCCGCTCCCTGCTTCGTACCGCTGCCAACTTCCTCGTTATCAAAAACCACACATAAATTAATGAAGTTTTTCGGCATTTCATCTGCTATTGCCATCATCCCTGCAAAAGCACATTCAAGGTCGTCAAGCCTCGGCCCTGCGATAAATGCATCGTCTGTTCCAATCAAACGGCACTTATCCCTATTGTATAGAAAAAGGTCGCATCCCAAAATTTCTTTTTCTTTAACATCAGCCTCTTTTGCAATAAGCTTTAAAAAGTCTCCTTTAAGAGACGCATCGCCAATTATCGGCTGCATATCTGTCTGGGGATTGTATTCAACCCCTTTATTCATATCCCTGTTCATATGAATGGCAATGTTGGGGATTATCGCCGCATCCTTATCCAGATTTACCAAGCGGCTGCATATATTGTCATTTTCCTTTACCATGATTCTTCCTGCAATGGAAAGCGGTCTGTCAAGCCACGTAGAAAGAATCATTCCTCCGTATTTCTCTACATTCAGTTTCAGGTAAAAATTGTCCACCGCTATCTCAGGGGATTCCTTTATTTTAAAGCAGGGAGAATCGCTGTG
Source organism: Lachnospiraceae bacterium (assembly GCA_029062885.1). Lineage (GTDB taxonomy): Bacteria > Bacillota > Clostridia > Lachnospirales > Lachnospiraceae > UBA3282. The sequence continues at coordinate 4,791 of JAIDPH010000297.1, read as the reverse complement.
AGCTGCCACCATATGGAAACCCGAGGGCTTTTTATCCGGTATAGTGAATGCTATGATAGAAGAGCCGTTGCGGTTTACATAATATTTTCCTTTTTCTTCAATATGCCAGAGTTCTCTTTCTTCCAGTCTGGTGAAGCCTTCTTTATCCAACATTTTCTCCATATTTTCAACCGCGTGGAAGCAGGTTGGGCTTTGGTCGATGAAGGTAAATAATTTCTGTAGGGTTTTTTTATGGTTCATATGATTTTTGAGTCCTTTCTATGGTGTTAGAATTAAGATTCGGTGGTAAAAGTGGGTTTTATGGGCTGAGAGGGCAGATTGCATAAAATGTTCTCTCGCGCCTGACTTCGGGAATATTTTATGCAATCTGCCTGGCACAATACTACGATACTACTTCACTTTACCAAAAGCAAGTATTATAAAAAGCTTTCCCGACTATGTGCTGAAAATATATCCATAAGATTGAGGATATTGCTCGGAATATACATTCAGAACTTTATATATGCCAATTTCACTATCTGACTTTCCAAAATACAAATCCTTCTGCTCCTTGACAATATTCAATAATAAGTTTCCAATCATATTCTGATGTTGTGATTTCTTCTACACTATTCAATGCTGCATATATACTTTGTAATGCCTCGTTCACTTTACTCATCTTTTTCCCCCATATATATTATTTCCTCTGGCATATCTTCCCCAAATAAAATACCTGAACAAAGATTCTTTTCTCGCTCATAAATAACATCCTTCAATACTGATAATACTTCTTTTGAAGAACAATCATTATATTCCTTTATTGTTGTAAAAATAAAAGACTGGAAATAATGTAATACCGTCTCATTTCTTAATTCTTTACGCCATCTATTTTCCACTTCCAAAATATATTGATGCTCTTTATAAATCAAAAGATAGCAGTCATAATCTTCATCAGCATTATAAAAACGCGCAAAATATATCTTTTGAAATACAATTGACTCATCCTCATTAGTTACACATTCTGAATAATTAATACGAACTTTATAACCGTCTGGACTTCTCAATCCCATCGCATCAATCTCCGCCGCTCTTTCCTCACTTAAATACCGATACTCAAATTTCATCTTTCATTTTCTCCTTTACAATTATTTTTTTCCCATCTGCATCATATATAGGAACAATACTTGTTCCGGCGGAAATCATCTTATTGTTCATATCAAAATACTCTCCAAATCCTCTGAAGTATATAAAAAGTCTTGTAAACTCCTGCCTATGCTCTGATTTTACCATTACATTCCATAAATTGGAATAGGTTTATGCATACTGTCTATCCTGCTCCATTCTACTCCACAATCAGAATCCCAACCCCCACCTTCTTTATCTTCTTAGCCGCAAGATAAGCAAAGGCAAAGAACAGTCCGCTCACAATTCCGGCGAGCATCATCATATTAAACGGATTTAATTCAGAAGTAAAGTGACTGATTCCACACATTGCAAGCATGGCCGAAACCACAGGGTCAGTCAAAAGCGCACTCATTGCAATTCCCAACAATGAACCGGCTACTGCCACCATACCAAACCGCAGGGCAAAGGCAAGTCTTAACTTTTCCGATACAAATCCCAAGGATTTATATATGCCCAAATCGTGCTGTTCCCGATATAAAACTTTACTCCCCGTCAAATATACCGTTACCAGAATGAAAACTATAGTTATTATATACATCAGTTTTGTCAACGCCGACATAGCAAGAACTATGCTGTCTACTCCCGACCAGGTGTTTGTATCAATATTTACTGCTTCTTTGTACATTTCATTTAGACTGTCAGTGAGTTCTTCTGCCATAGAAGGGTCCCTAAGCTGATAGTACCAATAATAGGATAATTCTTCCTCTTCTCCGAACCGTTCAATGCCTTCCTTGCTTATGGCAAAATTCGTTCCCATATCATTTGCGCACTGATAGATACCGCTTACGATAAAATCCTTTTCTTCACCACTGTAATTAATCGAAACCGTATCCCCTATACCGATGCCAAGCTCTTTTGACACAAAGTCCGTAATAACCGCTTCATTATTATATACGCAGGTTCTTCCTTCAAGTACGTTAAAATATTCGGGCGCAGAAGTAACATTCATCAAATATTCTATCTGATTGATTGCTGCTCTGGTCATTTTAAATTCATATTGGCATATGATTCCCGCCTTAGCATCAATCCATTCTTCCGCTTCCTTTTTCGTCTCCTCTTCATCATATTGAATGCCAAAATCATAAGGCACGGCGTTAAAAGACGCCATAAGTCCCTGCCCGTCTTCTCCTATCCATGCATCGACCCTGGCTGTTAATGCCAAAAAGAATACTAAAAGCGCCGATATGAAACATGCGCTGATGTACTGTTTCTTACCGGATATCAGCTGTCTGTATGCCAGTAGAAAGTTTAAACCTCTTTGGCGAATTGAAGCTGTAAGTCTGCTTTTAAAATATATGTCTCCCGCCCCTCCGCGGATTGCCTGAATCGGCAGAACCTTTTTAATTTTCGCTGTTTTTAAATAGACGAATCCCGTTATAAACAGTCCAACTGCTCCAAGTGCCAGAAAACTTATCCCTACAGGCATATTTGAAGGTATGACCAGCCCGGTAGTCGTAACCGTCATCCGCTCTATCAATCTTACGATGAATGATGAAGCCGGCACTCCCAGCGCCATTCCGCAAATAACTACCAAAAGATACTGTAATAGCTGTAATGAGCGAAGTCTCGCACCTGTATATCCCACTGCCTTCATGATACCCATGTCCACATAATCCTGCTCGATACTGCTGCTTATGCTATGCCCTATTATAATCATGGTAGTCACTAACAGTATCAGAACAAACGCCAGCAGAAAACCTGAGAAAATATCCTGTAAAATAAGCATAAAACCCATTATTGTAGATTTGGAATATGAAAAACTTAAAGCTTTGTATAAATCGGTCTTATCACCCAGCAGACGTTGAAATTCCCCCATATTTAAACTGCTGCCCTCCGCCTTGAATACATGCAGCATACTTCCTATGCGGCCCATCTGCCTGTCTCCGGCAGCTTTATATTTATCAGTAAGTCTTTGCATATCAGCCTGAGTCATCAGAATGTCCTTCATTCCCATCATCGCGCTTCCGCTTATAGGGTCCTCAAAAAAGCCTTTAATGGTATAACACGTCACATCCTGTTCGCCTGTTATCTCAATTTCCAATACATCGCCAATCTGCGCGTCATATAAGGATTGAAATGCAGGAGATACATATACTTCTCCTTCCTTCAAATCTTCCGCCGCCTCTTCTATTCCTGTGAGACTGCTGTTATAAACATGATAATCATATCGTACATCACCCCATGCCAATGCAATTATTGTGCCTTTGACAATAGTTGAATCATCATTTCCGATTACATGATAAACGTCGCAAAATACACAATCCCTCACCTCTACGGCTTCCACATCATCAACTCCACTTATCTGCCCGGTAAGCTTTTTCATATCCTCAGACTCCGAATTAATTCCCATAACCCACCACGTAATATCTCCAAACCCAAGCCTGTCTATCTGCTCTTCTTCATATGAACCGGAATTTTTCCATATAGATAACACCGCACACAAAGATACGGTTATAATAAAAATCAACATAAAAATTCCAACAAAACTTCCCTTCTGACTCTTTATATTAGCCCTTAACAGCGTAAAATACTTCATAATAATATCCCATCCTCTTTCTATCCATTCTCAACAAGCAATCATAAAACTTCATATTTTCAATACGTAGTTGTACAATATAGACAATATCAAAAGCAGGTACTGTGAAGTCGCCGGTCCTTGGGCTGTGTCCTTTGCAGCCCTAGTACCGCTGCGGCTGAGCGTAGCGCAAGCGTGCCTGCGTTGATTTGTCTATATTGTACAACGTCCGTCTTGTAACACAAATTTTTATCCCTACCATTCCATAGACGCCAGCCACGCATCCACCTGTTTCTCCCTGTTTCTGGCATCCTCCTCATGGTACGGCGGCATAGGCATTTCTCCTATAATCCTTCCATCCTCCAGATACAGAAGCCTTGTCGCACGTATTGCAGCCTTAATGTCATGCGTTACCATCAGAATACTCTGTCCTTTATCATTCAGATTTGTTAAAAGCTTCAACACCTCTTCGGTATTCCGCTTATTAAGCGCCCCTGTAGGCTCGTCAGCAAAAATAATTCCGGGCTCATTAATCATCGCCCTTGCAATGGCGGCTCGCTGCGCTTCTCCGCCCGACACCTGCGACGGAAGCCGCATCATAGCCTTTTCCACATTCATTCTGCGAAGCAGTTCCACTGCCCGCTCCTTTACTTCCTTCTCTTTCTTAGCTTTATCCAGATATCCTGTTATCGTAACATTTTCCAGAAGAGTCAGATTGCTTACAAGATGCGCCTGCTGGAACACAAAGCCGAATTCAAACGCACGCAGCGCCGCCATCTCCTTTTCTTTTAACCTGCTTATAGCGCGCTCTTTATAATACACCTCGCCGCTTGTAGGACTGTCCATACCGCTTAATGCATAAAGCAGCGTGGATTTCCCGGCACCCGACGAACCCATGATAACCGTAAAATCCCCATCGTATATTTCCATATTAATCATGTCAAGTACATGATTCTGTCCCCCGTTATTCGCAAAACTCTTACAGAGGTCATTAGATTTCATGATAACTTTCTTCATAATTGTCCTTATCCTTTCCCAAATGTTGTATATTCATATAAGATATGATATCAGAAAAATTATTAAGAAGTCTTTAAGAACTATAAATACATCCA
>JAIDPH010000296.1 GCA_029062885.1 Lachnospiraceae bacterium | reverse complement strand
ATACCAAATCATTCCACTGCTTCCGGATATCCATAAGCCAGTTCACATCCGCCTTGTCAGCATTGGCTGAGCCATACTCTATTTCTGAAAAAATATGTTCCAAAGCAGTATGATTTTCCCGCTCATACTCATCCACAGCCCTTCGTACTGTTTTTTCCATCTTTAACATCAATGTATTTTGATTATCAAACTGTGCCAGTTCAATCTTTAAATATTCTTCGCACTGTCTGCATATCTGATTATCGCACCAGTACCTTAAAAATTTAAGATAGGCTATAAAGAAAACAACAATTAATACGACCGCAACAATCATAATGGACTTTAAGCTCGTAAAGAGCATGGAAACAAAAGCGACAATGGAATACAAAAAATTACCCCCCGGGATTTGTTCCTGCGCAATAATGGCCTCAAACAAAATACTGCATATTAACAGGCAAATCGGGATAAATGTCAGCATTCTCTTTTTATGGTGCCATTTTTTCGCAATGCTTTTTACAGAGTTTTTCGTTCTCTGCCCGAATGATGCAATTTCACTGCCCCCAAATTCCAGTTTATCCGTCTTATTCAGCATTTCCTTATCTATACTGTTTTTTTCTTCTTCATATTTATTATAAATTTTATTGCTTTCTTTGTCCGGCAGATATTCATTGATGCTTTGCAGCACAGACTGCATTTCATCTAATATCTGCATATTATTTTGAGCAATATCCTTGAACAATCCCTGAACCAGGAGAACAGCTTTTCTGTCATAATCTTTTTTTATGTTCAGGAAAAAAAGCAGATATGCACTCTCATTTTTCATTTCTGTCAAATATGTTCTTGCAGTAGAAATTTTCTGCATGCTTGTATATACTTTTTTAATCGCGTCAGTGCCGTACTCTAACATATATTGCTCTGCCGTTTCATTCTCCTCATGACATTTTTCCGTTATTTTCTGTATCTGCGACTTAAATACCTGCACGGACACTTCTTTCATGCCGTCTTCATTTACTTCGTTTTCAGGCATTACCCTGCGGCTGATATCTTCAAGCATTTTCTCCACTGCCAGACTGATATCGTTCCAGTCTGCATTTTCTGCTTTTATCTGCTTTTTGCACTGATCAATGCTGTCTAAAATCTCCGATGACAGTTTATACTCTACTGCATGCTTTTCTACTTCTTTCATCCACTCGATTGTTTTTATCGATAAACCAGCTTCTTTGGATTCCATTGACAAAGCTGCTTCCTTGTCTTCTATTGAAAGCGAAGCAGAATATTGCGTCTCTAAACTGCTTAAGCTGCCTTTCACGTCATCTATTACGTTATCGGCAGCCATTCCATCCATTATCTCTTCTTTATATCGGTCAATATCTTTACAAAGTTCTACTGTCAGTTTCTCGACAAAATCTTTTATCGCTCTCTTTTGGTTCTCTACATAAGCATCAATAGACTCTCTGATTTCCAGTGGGATTTCAACATTCTCATCATACGGTACTGAAACAGCCGATGTTTTCTCTACTGCGTTTTGATCTCCTAATAAAATATAGGAGGTTTCTTCTGCACTCTGTTCCTGCTCTTCTCTTCTGCGTTTAAAGCCTGTATCCATTTCTGCAGTGCTGTCCTTTCTCCGTACGTACATGGTATCTTTTGCTAAAAATAAGCCGACACTTTTCTAATTATAATAGCTTAAATCTTTTATGTCAACAAAAACACCGCATTGTAGTTGGGCTTAGCTTTATATATCCAACTGCATCTGTACTTCTGACTCCGCCTGCAGTTTAAACTCCTCAATCTGAACCGGATTAAGTTCCGGTAAATCTTCCAGAGATTTCACACCGAAACTGCGTAAAAACTGCTCTGTCGTTCCAAATAAAAGCGGCCGTCCGGGCGCATCCAGTCTGCCGACTTCCGTAATCAGGTCAAACTCCAAAAGTTTATTGACCGCATGATCGCAGCTGACACCGCGTACTTTCTCGATTTCCAGTCTGGTAACAGGCTGTTTATAGGCAATAATAGAAAGGGTTTCCAGCAAAGTGTCTGTCAGCACGTATTTTTTCGGCGTTTTCGCAATCTTAATCAGATATTCATAAAACTCTCCTTTTGTACAAAGCTGCACTGCATTGTCCAATGTAGTCAATCCGATGCCTCTGTCTTCTTTCTGGTATTCTTCCGCCATTTCATTTAAAATTTCTTTTACCGTCATCTTGTCCTCTTCTATGACTTCCGCCAATCTGTCAATTTCTACGGAATCGCCCATTGTAAATAAAATAGCTTCCAATACGGCTTTTGCTTTTTCTCTCTCCATTCTCATATGCCTCCTACACGGCTTCTTTTACTGTAATTTCAATGTCTCCAAAAATACTCTCCTGCGCAATTCCAATCCTGCCGACTTTCATCATTTCCAGAATGACCAGAAATGTTACTATCACTTCCATCTTGCTGTTTTGTTTCTCTAACAG
>JAIDPH010000295.1 GCA_029062885.1 Lachnospiraceae bacterium | reverse complement strand
GAACAGGTTGTTTTGTGCGGCGGTATCTGTGCATTGATGCAGGCTGGTTTTGAAACGCTTGTTGAGGCGGGTTATGATGCGAGAAATGCTTATTTTGAATGCGTCCATGAGGTAAAGTTAATCGTAGATTTGATTTATCAGTCAGGTTTTGCAGGAATGAGATATTCCGTTTCTAATACTGCGGAATATGGTGATTATATTACAGGATCTAAAATTATTACAGAAGATACCAAAAAAGCCATGAAGCAGGTTTTATCGGATATTCAGGATGGAACTTTTGCGAAAGATTTTCTTTTGGAAATGTCTGCTGGAGGTCAGGTTCATTTTAGCGCATTGAGGAAACTGGCATCAGAGCATCAGGCAGAAGTTATCGGTGCAGAAGTCCGTAAGTTGTATAGCTGGAATAATGAAGATAAATTGATTGATAATTAGTCATAAAGAAAGTATTCAGCATAAAAGATAATAAGTACAGATTGTAAAAAATAAAAATATATTTTGGCTTTAAGGCGGGAGAGCGTTTGTTGGAAGAAAACCAATGAACGCTTTTCTATGTTTAGAGTTAATTAATCATTGTCGCTCTCCACCAGTTCCAACTTAATTCATATACATCAAATGTTTAAAAATGGAGGACTGGACAAGGATTTACGAGGGGACAAGCGAGGTTCAGAGAATGGTTATATCCTCATGGATGTGGATTAAATAAGAATTCCATGTTATACTAGATGAAACAGATTGGGTGTGATACGGACAGTGGAGAGTAAAGTGTATGAATATGAATCCCTGATTTATGGAGCAGGGGAAACAGGCGGCGCCTATGTTATTTTTCCTTATGACATCAGGAAAGAGTTTGGACGTGGACGGGTAAAGGTACATGCTACATTTAACGGGGAGCTCTATGATGGCAGTATTGTAAATATGGGAGTAAGGAATTCTGACGGAAGTGTATGCTATATCATAGGCGTGCGTAAAGATATCCGTTCCAAGATAGGGAAGCAGCCGGGAGACAAGGTTCTGGTGACGGTCAGGGAGCGGGAATAAAGGAGAGATGTACTGTGTGCAGCGTTGCCGGAAATATGGATTAGAGGGGTATATCTTATGGGGAATGAGAAAATATACCAGATGGATTTTTCCAAAGTTTACCGTCTGCTTGTCAGCAAGGCGGAGAAAAAGGGGAGGACAAGGCAGGAGGTTGATGAGGTAATCCGTTGGCTTACAGGGTATAGTCAGCCGGAACTGGAAGCGATTATAGAAAGGTCGATGCCTTATGGGGATTTCTTTCGGGATGCTCCGGAATTGAATGAAAACAGGAAACAGATTAAAGGAGTGGTCTGCGGAATAAGGGTAGAAGATATAGAAGAGCCTCTGATGCAGGAGATACGGTATCTGGATAAATTAATTGATGAGCTTGCCAGAGGGAAAGCCATGGATAAAATACTGCGTAAGTAAATTTATGGTATATTTAATCATTATCGTTTCGGTAATAATTTGAGAGACAGAGAAAATATATGAATCCTTATCAGTTTATTACGGATATAAAGGAAACAAGTTGTACAGCAGCACAGTGTGAATTGCAAAAGACATTGATTGAGTTAAACCGGCATAAAGAGATCTGCCATATTTCGGTCAAAGAACTGTGCAATCAGGCTCATGTAGCCAGAAGCACCTTTTATTCCTACTATGATAATGTCATACAGTTAAAGGAACAGATAGAAGATAACCTTATTTACCAATTGCTTAGGTTGAATGATGATTTAAACGATGTCGCCATTGATTTGGAAACAGGATTTCCTTTTTTTCAAAACACCTGCCACTTTATCGAGGAAAACAAACAGGCGTTTTATACGTTTCTTGTTGCGAATCCCAATGTCCGGTTTATTCAGAAATGGCAGGCTGGTATCAAATATCATTTCTGGAATCGTTTTTTTGATGATGTTGTCAGAAAAAACGAAAAACTGATATTGGAAATCATCTCTTCGCAGGCGATTACGGCGTTCACTTATTGGCTGAAAAATCCCTATGATGTGGATATAGATAGTCTGAATTTACTTATCATGAGAACATTACAGCTTTTGATTTAAAGCGGTGCCAGGAATGGTTCCGCTTTTTCATACATTTTTACCGTTTGTGTAGTTTCCTTATAGCTACTACCCTGCTATGATTCGATTATAGCAAACAAAAAGACAAAAAAGAGGTAAAAGCAATGGAGAATATTCGGATTCATATATTGCATTGTGGACGGGTATGTGTTTCTCCCTATCTGCCTTTTGGCGGAAAGAATTGCAGTAGGATAAAGGCAGCCGGGATGACAACGCGGAAAAAAGACCGTCTTTGGCTTCCGGTTTCCGCCTATCTGATTGAGTGTACCAAAGGGAAAATATTGATAGATACCGGCTGGAGCCGTGAGATGAGTCCGGAAGGAGTATATGACAGGAATGCACAAATCCGCCATATGTCACTTCGGCTGTATATCGTCAATCAGGGCGAAATCGCAAAAGGAGAAGCGGTACATGAGCAACTGCATTTATTGGGGATAGAACCTAAGGATTTGGATTATGTATTGCTGACCCATTTGGACTGCGACCATGCCAGCGGCGTCCGGCAGGTAAGGGAGGCAAAGCATATCCTTGTCTCTGAGGATGAGATGGCTTGTGCGAAAAAAGATAAAATCCGATATACCGCTTCTATGTGGAAGGGTGTTCCGCTGGAAGAATTTGCCTTTGAAAGAACGGGAATCGGTCCGGTAAGAAAGTCTTATGACTTATTTGGGGATGGAGCCATTCAGCTTATCAATATTCCGGGTCATTCTGATGGCATGTTTGCGGTGCAGATTACAAACAATCTGGGACAGTATGTGCTGTTATATTCCGATGGAGGGTACGCTTCTAAGTCATGGCAGCAATTAATCTGTTCAGGCATTGCGACAGATAGAGAAAGTCAGTATAAGTCATTGGAGTGGATTTCAAAAATAAGTAGTGGCAAAAACTGTTTGGAGTCAATCGCAAACCACGATCCGGACGTGATTCCTCATACGATTCAGTTGTGATCAGGGAGTATTGTTTTAGAGTGTGAGAATATGAAGAAAAAAATTTTAGTTTTAGCTTTACTTTGGTGCTTACTGATTTTTGGAGGTTGCGGCACTTCTGATACAGAGCAGGCAAAGGATTATAAGGTTGCCGAGGCAGGAACATGGATAGATGGCACCTATTTAGAAACAGCAATTGGTAAAAATGGAAAATTTGAGGTTACGGTCG
>JAIDPH010000294.1 GCA_029062885.1 Lachnospiraceae bacterium | reverse complement strand
TTTCCTCTTGTCTCGTTGGCTCGTAGATTTGTATAAGTGAGATACCTCCACCAATGCATTAATATCTACCTGTGATATATTCAGGTCAGAATCGGTTCTGTCCATTTTAATCAAAGCAAGAAGGTCATTAATTATCTTATCTTCCCTATCTATTTCATTTGCAATATCTTCCATAAATTCCTTATACAATTCTACCGGAGCATCATCCTGTACACGCAGGGAATCGGCAAGTACTTTAATGGAAGTAATCGGCGTTCTAAGTTCGTGGGATACATTTGACACAAATTCCTGTCTGGAATCGTCCAGCACCTTCATACGGCTTATCACAGCGTTAAAGGCATCACCTATATGTTCTGTCTCAAGGCAGTCCGGCACGGAAATCGGTTCATTGCTGTATCCTGCCTTTACCTGATTAAGTGCATCCGTAATCTTCTCGAATGGTCTGACTATAGCAAATGACGCCAAAATCGATGCGGAAAATATCGCCAGAATGACTATCGCTTCCATAACTAATGCTTTCCGGTTCAAGATATCCATCGTTACAGCAATATAATCTGTTGAAACACTAGTTAACATAACTCCGCGTACTACATATTTAGGACCGACAGGCTTACCTGCTTCATCAACTTCATCCGTTTCTACCATTTCCATAATCGGCACTGTCATCTCTATAAAGTTGTTTTCCGAATCGTACTGACTGGTATTTTCACCTTTGAGACATCGAATCACCTCTTCCGATATGATTGTCTTGCCTCCGCTGATACCATATGTATCTTTGACCACCTTAAGATTACTGTTAATAATCAAAACACGTCCGTCATAGAGATTTGAAAGCAGACTCAGTTCCGCCTCGATAGCCTCCGAAGCCGTTCCCTGTAAGTAACGATAGGTGATCAGATGATTTGCCAGAATATTGAGCTGTGTCTGAACATCAGAAGTACGCAGGCTGACAGCCCGCTGTTCATAATTCTGTAGAATCGCATATCTCATCATATTACATGACAATAACCCGATAATAAATGCAATTAGAAAAATACGTATCTTAAGACTGCGTAAAAATTGCAGTTTTTTTAAATTCTCTATTTTAAGCAAAGTAATAACCTACTCCCCATTTTGTATGAACATACACCGGCTCGCTCGGCGTCTCTTCAATCTTTTCTCGAAGTCTTCTGATATGTACGTCTACCGTACGCACATCCCCGGGATAATCGCTTCCCCAGACAGTATTTAGAAGTTTTTCTCTGCTGTATACAATATTGGGATTCTTCATGAGCAGCTCCAGCACTTCAAATTCTTTGGCTGTCAGATTGATTTCCTTATCATTAATATAAGCCCTTCTGCCGTCCAAATCCAGTCTCATGCCACGGCTTTCAATCGTCCTGGCCGCAGTTTTTTCTTCATTTTTTCTTCCGGTTCTACGCATAATTGCCTTGATTCTTGCTTTTACTTCCAGAATATTGAAGGGCTTGGTGATATAATCATCCGCGCCATACTCCAAACCCAGAATCTTGTCCATATCTTCGCCCTTTGCGGTTAACATAACTATTGGTGTGTTTGAAAATTCCCTTATCTGCTGACATACTTCAAATCCGCTAAGTTTAGGAAGCATAACATCTAACAAAATCATGTCATACTGATTGTTTTTCGCATATTCCAGGGCTTCTTCCCCATCATATGCACAATCCACTTCCATACCATCCTGTTCTAAGCTGAAGCGGATTCCTTTTACAATCAGCTTCTCATCATCAACAACCAATACTCTATTTCCCATAACACACCTCTATCTTATATTTCCATTATTTTACCGTTATTTTATCCTTTATTTTCTCATAAGTGCCTTCTTTTATGCCGCTTACCTTCATGATATCCTGAATAGTCTGAAAGTTCCCGTTCTCCTGCCTGTATTTTACAATTGCTGCCGCCTTGCCCGCACCAATACCGTCTATTGAGCTAAGCTCGCTTTCATCCGCCGTATTAATATTTATGAGTCCGTCCGCATTTCCTGTAGGCACAGCTTCACCCACCGCGGATTGTTCCGCCTCTAAAGCATCAATTCTCCACGATTCCTGATTAGAGCCGTTATCTTTTACTGCATCAACCTCTTCCAGTGTAGGTATAATAAGGCGCTGTCCATCTCGCAATTCTTCCGCTTGGTTTACATAATCTTCGCAAGCTTCCTCGCTAAATCCTCCTGCTGCCTCTATTCCTTCAAAAACCCTGCTGCCTGCATCAAGTGCATAAACGCCCGGATTTACAACCGCACCGCATATATGTACATAAATCACGGCAGGCTCTTTTATTATTATTACTTCTTCAGCCGCAGCATTTCCATCATCAACTGTCGTTTCCACATCAGGAACATATTCCGTTTCCTGTGCTTTTCCCTGTTCTTCCAGTTCAAACGCAATATCCTGCTTACCGGTACACGCAGTCAGTGTCAACAGCGGCAGTAGAAAAAACAACGTTATTTTTAATATATTTTTCTTCATATGCATAGTTCCTTTCTGTCTATCCGAGCTTGTCGGAAAGACTTAAGGAAGTCCCCGCTATGCACTGTATTACTATTTTAAAATAAATTTTCGCCTATGTCCACTTAAAAATAATAATTCCTAAAATTGCAATTCCCATACCTGTCAGCTTTCTCATTTCCAGCGGCTGTTTCTCCGTTCCAAAAAGCCCAAACAGCTCAATCAGATAAGCAACAATCAGTTGGGAAATTACAATAATCATAACAGCCTTAGCCGGACCGAGTATCTCCATTGCCTTAATAACAGTATAGGTAATAAAGGCTCCGATAGCGCCGCCAAGCAGCATATATTTAGGCTGAACCTTGAATAATGCACCAAAAGAAGAACGGTCTGAAACAAACCATGCGCACAGGCAGACAAGCAGGGCGGTAAACTGGACAAATGCGTTTGCCACCCATATACTTGACGATTTGGTAACCTGTGTATTGAATACTCCCTGAATGCTCATAAAAGCGCCCGAGAGCAAGGCGATGAAGAATCCCAGCATAATTTTCCCCCTTAAAAGGTTGAGTTTTCTGTATTATTGTTGCCGGATTCTGTAAGAGATATACTTAGGAATTTCATTTTATGATAGCTGCAATTTTTTCTGCAACTTCTTCGGGACTTAATTCTGTTGTTATGATATTGGGATATTGAAAATCATCATAAAAATGAAATGTGTTTTTTATTCCTCTTTCTATGCGTTCTATCTCCCGTCCATCACGCTCACAACGTTTTAAATTTTCCTGCATTGAACATTTCAGTACAATGGGAAATAGTTCAAACTCTATTTCGTCTTCTTTTAATTTGCAAATTACTGTATCAAAAATCTCTTTTCTTTCACCATGAAAACCATATGGGAATACA
>JAIDPH010000293.1 GCA_029062885.1 Lachnospiraceae bacterium | reverse complement strand
TTTGTAAAGGTAGTAAGAAAGGGATATCAAGGGACACGGAATTCCTTGATATCCTTTTTTATCAGCGCTTTTGGCGACGCATGTTTTTTACCAAAACAGAAACGAGGAGTAGGATAAAATGAAATTAAAATACTTAACATTTGTATTGGAAAATTGTGATAGCATTGAAATAGAAGGCAAGTATGTAGGTGATTTTCTTGTGGATGATTTGAAAACATCCATAAAAAGGATTGCCTGCAATTCAATAGATAAAATTGAAGTAGCAAATACAATTGCAATTGAGATACATAAAGATGCAAATAAAGAAAGATATCAGTTTGCTCAAACCCAGGATGAAGATTGTAAACAGATGACTTTTGAACGATTGGATAAGTGTGCTGATATAACGAGTATTTATTTTGCATTGGAAGAGGATTACGTAGAACCGGGGCAAGTGCCTTGTGAAGAATGTTATAATTATTATGTGGATTGGACTGGTGAGAGTGAATATATAAATGAAGCGCAAAAGACATATATAAGCAAAGGTGGTCATTTATATATTGTGATTGCGGACGGAAAGAAAATAGAAGACTTTTTTGATTTACAAGAAATTGAAGATGAAGAACATATGGATTTTCATTTTGACATGTGTGATGTTGGTGATGAGTATAGCAATCCCGATAGATATGAAAATAATTAGGTTATATCCAGCGGTTTGACACGAAGATGTAAAACATTAGTGACAATAAAAAACTCACTTTAAGCTATGAAACCCCGTAGCTTAAAGTGAGTTTTTTATGTCTTTTGCAGGCTATCTGTCTGCCGTTTATTTCTTGTATTTTAATTTCCGGTAGGGATAAAAGGACGGATAGCTCCAGCAAGCTGTGCCACAGGCATACTCTGAAGATAAACCTTTCCGGGGCCTGTCAGCACGGTATTAAAGAGTCCCTCACCGCCAAACAGCATATTCTTAACGCCGGGAACGGTCTGGATGTCCACGGAGCAGGTAGCGCTCATGGCAGCCAGGTAACCGGTGTCAATAATCATCTGTTGACCGGCACCGAGCTCATATTCTTTTACATAGCCGTCAAATTCCAAGAATACGGTACCGCTTCCTGTCAGTTTCTGCATGATAAAGCCCTCGCCGCCAAACAGCCCGCTGCCGAAGCGCTTCTGGAAAAATACAGATAATTCCACGCCGGAAGTAGATGCTAAGAATGCGGATTTCTGTGCCACTATATCAAATCCGGGTTCAACATTGAAAGCACGGATAGAACCGGGGAAGCTGGAAGCAAAGGCAATCTGTCCAACGCCGCCCTGAGCGGTATAGCGGTTTAAGAACAGGCTCTCTCCTGAAAAAGCACGTCCCAGCATTTTGCCGATGCCGCCGCCGGAAGTGGTTTCCATTTTCATGTTGGGAGACATCCAAGACATGGCTCCGCTCTCGGTAATCATGGTTTCTCCTGCATCAAGATTGCAGATGACAACGGGCATGGGTTCGCCCTCAATAGAATAATTCATTCTTTCGTTCCTCCTAAAATCAATTTTATACTGCCGTAAAGATATTTACATCATTAATGATATACGAAAAGAGGAGATTTGTAAATCATTTTCCGATATTTGTGCAGCACCAATGATGGGCAGCAACAATGGTGGTGCAGGAATTTGCATGAGATAGAAAAAGGAATATTGCAGGTAAGAATGGTATAAGCATAGTATAAAAGGTTCAAGGAGCATTGTAAAAATGCAAAAGAGGTTGAAGGTTTTGGTTTATGGGATATTAGTGACATTTTTATTGTTTGGCATATATGACAGGAATAAAAATCCAACTGTAGTAGAGACTTTTAGTGTGGATTCTTACACAGAGGAGGAAGTTATGGATGAGCTGGTGACAGCGTTTTTTATAGAGGAAATAACAAAGGAGATTACAAATTTTTACCAGGAATATTATTCGGGTGAGATTATGATTTATAATTACGAGACAGTGATTACGAATATTGCCAAAAAAGAGCCGGGGAAAATTTCTGTTACATTTGGCATTACACCCCAGATAGGCGCCCATAATCCGCTGGGGTATGATGAATTGATTTATTCTGTAGACTCCATGGGAAATAAGAAACTTGTGGATTATAAGCATCTGAAAAATTATGAAGTGCCAGAGAGATTTCGGAAGTATCTGATAAAACCGTTCAAATGAGCGAGCTGAAAATTTATCTAATTTTGAGAAAATTGCAAAAATGATGCAAGTTTGATGTAAGTCTATGATATAATGTTTTTGTTTCTTTTTTAGGATAAACATAAAAAGCAAATTACAATATAGGAGAAAATTATGAGAAGAAGATTATTTGTGCAAAAAGGAATCACATTCGTTCTGGCTGCAGCTATTGCCTTATCCTTGGCGGGCTGCAGTAAGGATGGGAATTTGAAGAAATCGGGACGTCAGGAATCGATTGATGAAGAGCAGAAGAATCTTATCTGGCAGAAGGGCAGTATTATTTTAGAGGATGAGGACAACCT
>JAIDPH010000292.1 GCA_029062885.1 Lachnospiraceae bacterium | reverse complement strand
ATATTAAATTTATATTATTTTTATAATTTGTTGTTCATATGTATAACATTTTTTAATTTTTTTATATCCGTTTATTCCTATCTGCTGTCTCTCTTTATCATGAGAAAGATAATAATCCGCCTTCTCTATCAGTTCCTCAGGCGTCTTAAATGTCACGATTTCCTTTCCCTCTTCAAAAAGTTCAGGAATTTCTTCCTGATAGTTCGATAAAACGAATCCTCCCACGCTCATAATATCAAAAACACGCATCGGAACACCGCTCTCTATGCTGCGCATTGTGATGTTAATATTTATCTTACTGGAATAAAACACTTTAAACGCCTCATTCTGCTGATCTACCTCAGGGAACCTCTTTACGCCATCAGGAACCACCTCACTGTCTCTGGTATACAGATGAAGATCGTATCTTTCCGCCAGAAGCTCCATTAACAAAGTCCGTTCTATATGAGTCAGTTTCCTTGCAAAAAAGAATGCTTTATAATAATACTCAAGCGGCAGTTCATAAGGATGGTCATATACCTCATAACAAATTTCATGGATATGGGCCGCCATTTCCGGCGTAATAAACATCCCCAGCCTGTCCTTACCATCCCATTTAAAAGCGCCCTGCTCAATAATCTCAGCAAAAATCTGCTGAGAAGAAAGCGGGAAATGCTCTATGAACTTATCGTATATACTATTGCAGTACAGAGAACCAACGAATGACATATCGCAGCCGTATTTTTTTATCTCTTCGTCTGTGATAACCAGATTTTCTGCCAGCCCAATATCTCCCGCAAGCGGCAGATAATATGCATTCTTCTTTCCTTTCTGCACTGCCATTTGATATTCCCTTTTATCAAAATAAAAAAGATAGCAATTGTCATAATTCGGATGTACAGGAAGATATGTTTCATACATGGGGGAATCCATTCCATATACCGCATATTTTATTCCCAATTCATGCGTCAGCACTCCCACCATAGGCGCAAATACATTGGACAGCACGAAATCTATTCTGTTATTTTTAAGAAATGATTTCAGATGCTCAGCAATTTCATCCGTATTCATATCTTCCGATGCATACGGATATAACGCCACTTCATGATCCATTCCGACTAATGCCCGCATCATACCTATGATAGTCTGTGTTCTGCTCATGACAAATAAAATTCTCACTTTTGTTCTCCTAAACGATGTTTTGTGTTATTATATCATATGAAGCTAATTAAAGATAGTAGATATTTATGGCAGTTCATGCTCTAAGTCAGTTCATGTTAAGAAGGGAACTTAAATTCAATGGAAATACTTATTTACCGCTATAACAGCATATGTGAGCCAGATGTCATTCAGGTATTTGAGTCATTCGGTATCACCGTACATCAGGAAAAAACGGAAATGACTGACAAAAACGTAACTCCCGCACAGTGCGCGGAAAAAGTGGCAGGCTGGATATTATCGCATAAGTTGTCCTTTATATTCAGCATTAACTTCTATCCGGCGATTTCTTATACCTGTAACCGCCTTAAAGTTCCTTATGTCTGTTGGAGTGTTGACAGTCCTGTAGCCGAGCTTTTCTCAAATGCACTTAAGAATGAATGGAACCGCATCTTCTTGTTTGACAGGGCACAATATGAATTTTTTCATCCATATAACCCTGAGAATATTTATTATCTGCCATTGGCAGTGAACGTGAAGCGTCTTGAAAAGGTCATTATGGGCATGACTGATGAAGATTATCGGCAATATGACAGCGATGTCAGTTTCGTAGGTTCGCTTTATTCTGAAAAATGCAGATATGACAGTCTTGTCCTTTCAGATTATACAAAGGGATATGTAAATGGTCTGATTCAGGCGCAGATGAAGGTCTATGGCTATAATTTCATCTATGACGCATTGCCTGAACATGTCATTAAAGAAATCGCCGATGCAGACCCCGGCTTTTATAAAGGGCAGGATGTATTCATGGATACTGACAGATATCTGGCAGCACACCAATATATCGGAATGAAACTTGCCAACGTCGAAAGACTGACTACCCTAAAGACATTGTCGGAGCGTTTTAATGTATCGCTATATACGCGCAGCGACGCCTCCATGCTTCCTGATGCCCATGTAAAAGGCGGTGTAGATACGCTGACACAAATGCCTAAGGTATTTCATGCAAGCAAAATCAATCTCAACATGACTATGCGGCCGATTGAAACCGGTCTTTCTCTGCGCATCTGGGATGTTCTTGGCAGCGGAGGTTTCCTGCTTACCAACTATCAGGCGGAGATACCGGAATATTTTGAAATAGGCAGAGATTTAGAAGTTTATGAAAGTATGGAAGACTTAACTTATAAGATTGATTACTACCTTCATCATGAAGCAGAAAGGCTCGAAATCGCCCTGAACGGATACGAAAAAACAGCCGCACATCATACATATGAAATGCGGCTTGCTAAAATGTTACAAATTCTATTTAAGTAAATTCTCCAAAGCTGCTAATCCATCTGTATTAGTAGCTTCTTTATTAGAATCCTGAATCTGAATATATACCTCTTTACGATATACGGGTACTTCCTTCGGTGCGTTAATGCCAAGCTTCACCTGTTCTCCCTTTATTTCCAACACAGTTATTTCGATATTGTTGTTGACTATGAGCGCTTCGCCCTTTTTTCTGGATAAAGCTAACATTTATTCACCTGCTTTCTTCTTATTGGCATTTAAAATATCATAAATAGGAAATTTTACCTGATATTTATCTCCCTCGACAATCACCTGGGTTGCTTTTTTCTCCGCTACATTAATCACAAAAGGTCCTTTCAGGTTAACAGTCATCTGAGTTAAATCCTTCGGAACCGTAACCGTAACCAGCACTAACGTCTCATCCGGCACCAGCGTACCCAATGGCTTAAGCAGTTCATCATCCACTTCCGGATTATATTCAGTACATACTAACAGAGGGTCAAGAACCGGCATTGCAAACGCCGGCTCCTGCAATGACTGCAGCCAGTGAATTGTCTCCGTTCCTTTTTCGGAATCATGCACCAGTGCAAACTGCGTCAATTCAGGAAATCCGATTATTCCATTTGGGAATTCAATAATCTTATCATCATCAATTGTAATCTCACCAAATACTTTTGTGGTTATCTTCATAAGTTTTACCTCTCCTACGCAAAATGCTCCATTATATTGTTGCCATACCCCAATATTTTAAATATAATTCATCAGATTGGTCTGCATAATCTTACTGGTCGCCATCAGTGCCGCTTCATAAGTCAGTTCCGAACTCTTAAGCTGCACAGCCAGTTCCGATACGTCAGCATCCTCATTGTTGCTCTGCAAATCCTTAAATGTCGCTTTCTGATCCATAAGTCTGCTGGTAATCAAATCCAGACGGCTTCCTCTGGTACCGTTATTGGTAACGGCTACATTTTTATCATCAATATACTTCTGATACTTGGTAATCTGATTTTCAAATCTGGTCTGAACATTATCACGGATGTAAGTATATGCCTTATTAGCTGCATCCAGTTTCAGCTTCAACGACTTATATTCATCGGTGTCTTCCGCATATTCTGTCATCTTTTTTTCAATATCACTGATTTTGGCTTCCACGGTGCGGAGCTGCTCTAAATAAATAGCGAAATCATCAACGTCTCTTCTGGCTCCATGAGTAAATACTTCATCCGCATGAGTATTGACCTGAATCTTCTGATTGAATCCTACATCATAGTAAATATCCTGATCCTGATCATCGGGATTATACTCTACCAGGAAATTCCTTATTCTGTTTACTTCAATCTGTGCAGTATCAACAGACTTCTGCACAGCTTCTATCGCAGACATTGTAGATATGCAGGCGGTAGATAACGCTGCTGCTGAAGCATCACTGTTGTTCACATCAGCCAGTGCAGTCTGCATCGCCGTAACTGCATCGGTTAAAGCAGCAATCGTATCAGCATCCACTCCTACTACTCTATTCAGTTTATCAACGGCATCAGTCATTGTCTCTTTAGCCGTTTTTATAGCGTCATCGCTTCCGTTTCGCAGGTTCTTAAGTACATCCTGAACATCATTCAGGACTTTCTGAACACCGTTTAATGCATCCTCGGCAGACTCCAGTTTCATTGCATCATTTTTGTTTCTCTCATCAGTGCCGATGCAGTGGAAATAATGAACAGGGTTAATGTCTCCTGTCTGCCAGTCGCTCTTAGTATACTTCACTCTTACCTGCATATTTTCTGTTATTGTAGTTGGACCTAATGCGGTCGTACCCTTGTAGTAGCTTTCACTGAAAACAACTTCACCGGTAGACGGAATATAAGCCATTTCGTCAGGATATTTAATAACATTTTGATATGCATCCTCCGCATTATCATATACCTTTATAGCTGTCGGTTCGCTCGCCATATTTATATAAATTTGAAAATCTTCGGGTTTGATAGGATCACCACTATTTTCAGCAGAATTATTCAATCCGTCATATGACAGTCTGAAACGGTACAACGTCGTGTTGACAACGTCTCTTTCGTCTTTGGCGTTATTTAAATCTGCAGCGCTCTCCCAATCCGTATAACTGATACTTGAAATGTCCTCGTATCCAAAATTTTCTTCAATTACATAAGTTTTTCTGTTGTTCGGATCCTGATTGAACTCCATTATATTTTCTTCGGTAAAAGTAATCGGTGTGTCGGTTCTGAATCCTGAGAATACATATCTTCCTGCGTAATCCACATTTCCGCACGCATAGAACTCATTCGTCAGAGACTGCATCTGCTCATATATGATCTTTAAGTCTGAATATGTCAATGACTTCTTAGAAGCATCGGTAACCTGACTGTACAGGCTTTTCAGAACTTCTCCTACGGTATCCATGGCATCTCCCGTTACCGTAAGCCATGCATCTGCATCCTGTGCATTTTTATCATGATACTGCGTCACGGTGGTAACATTGGTACGCAGACGCAGCGCCCTGATTGCAATAATCGGATCGTCAGATGGTCTGGTAATCTTACTCTGATTCGTCATGCTGTTGCTCAGTCTATCCTCCAACAGTTTATTCTGGTTGATATTGTAGAGCGAGTTATTACGCATGATTTTATTTGTCATTCTCATAATCGTATCACACCTTTCTTAGTAAATCTTTCGCCGAATAGTTTATACGCCGGTCTGTAAAATCAATCTATCGTAAATCTCAGTCAAAGTAGAAATCATCTTGGATGCAAGTGTGTAGGCATTCTGATATTTTATCAGACTTACCGCCTCTTCATCCTCATCTACGCCCGAAATGGAAATCCTCTGATTATCAATACTGGTCTCCAGACTTAAGTAAGTACTGTAAAGCGTATTTGCATTACTTGCATTCAACGATATATCAGAAAGAACACATTCCAGAAAACCGCCTGCATCTCTTCCACGGAAACTGAACTGATTTACATCGGACATCAGGGAAATAACCTTTTTCACCTGCTCGCATTCTTCCACGCCGTTACTTGCATCGCTTCTGGTTCCCAGCTTCGACGGATCCTTGTCAAGCTGTGTGGTAACAGATACGTTTCCAGCTGTCAGGTAATAATAGCCTTTACCGTTTCTTCTGGAATCATTCAGCTCAGCCTCGGAATACTGTCCCTCTCCGGTAGCGTAATTAGCCGTAAAAAGAATCCCTGCATCTTCATTTGCTTCTGTCCAACCTTCAGTAAAGATATTATTGAGTGCTTTAGAAAAATCACGAAGCCATTCGTTCATCTGCGCCATATAATAAGGAACTCCCTCGTAATTGACGCTTGCGCCTATGCTGACTTCTTTTCCCTGCTTACCGGCTATCAGCGGTTCATCACTCATATTATTGTCTATAATAAATGTGTAATTGCCATCACCGTCATAAGACCAGTCAGTATAATAATAAATCTGATTTCCTATATCTATCTTTCCGCCCTTATCTGAAAGCGTGCTCTTACTCATACTTTGCAGATAATCCGCTGTAGTGTTAATAGTTACTCTGGTAGTATCCTTACCATAATAAATATTCTCAACGGTTCCGTTGAAATACTCACCGTTATTACCGTCACGCATCTGAATCAGACCCTTAAGCTCGCCGCCCATTGCCGCATTATACAGACCGAAATCCAAGCCGTTCGTCCACTTAATATCATAAAGGCCGTCAACATCTGACTGATTTACCTTCTCATAATTCTGTCTGGCTACGCATTCGAGTTGATTATAGTCATCACCGTCTACTAAAGTCTGCTCTCCGGCAATCTTAATAATACACCTGTTGGCTCCCGACGGATTGCCTGCCTGATCATACATCGGCATCTCAATAACTTTTACATCAACAATCGCTGAAAGCTGGTCTATCAGCATATCCCTTTTATCGCGCAGCTCATTAGCCATCACGCCTCTTACCTCGATAACGTTAATCTGCTTATTGACTGTGGCTATATCCTGCGCAAGGGAATTGATTTCATCAACACGCATCTTAATTTCATCATTGACGTCTGACTGTAATTTCTGCAAATTGCCATATTGATTGTTAAAATAATCCGTCAATGTCTGAATTGTAGATATAAACTCCCTTTTTGTAGAAGCAGAGCTGCTGTTCTTCGTAATCTCCTGCAATGCATTTGATATCTTATCATAGATTGTCTTGAATCCGGTGATTTTATCATCCGTCAAATAATCCTCTATCATACGCATATAATATGCCTTGACGTCCTGCTCTCCGAGTCTGGTTTCATTATCACGGTATTTTCCGTCGTAAAAAGAATCTCGTATACGCTCTATGGCAATCGTTTCAACACCGGCGCCCGCACAGCCATATGTCGCAAATACGCGAAGAGCATTGCTTGCTTCCGTCATAACTGTCTGGCGGCTATATCCTTCCGTGTTGGCATTACTGATATTATTACCCGTAGTATTGAGCGCTGCATTAGCTGCACGCAGCCCAGATGATGCAATTGTTAATCCAAAAAATGTAGATGGCATATTATCACCTCTTAATCTATGTTTCTTTCACTATCTTCCAAGCGTTGTAAGTATGTGCTCAAGCATCTCGCTGATAACATTGATGTAACGGCTTGAAGCATTGTATGCATTCTGGTACAT
The DNA here is from genome assembly GCA_029062885.1 of Lachnospiraceae bacterium. GTDB lineage: Bacteria > Bacillota > Clostridia > Lachnospirales > Lachnospiraceae > UBA3282. Next base: position 21,970 of record JAIDPH010000292.1, on the reverse strand, counting down.
AATCATATTGGTCAATTCTTCATCGGAGGAAACTCCAATTACCTGTTCTCTTGAACTAAACAGTGAATCTACCGTTATCGTCTGGTTTTCCATTATATCTGCGAATACGGAGCCTGAATTTGCTACCTGCGAAACCAGATTTTTATAGTAATCCACAAAGCATACCGGCGTCTGAACATTTGGGTTCAGGGTGTATATACTTTCCTCAAATGCATTCTTAAGCTTCTCCATTGTCACATTATCTTCAGAACTGTCATGAAGCCTGAATTTCAGTAATGTAGGATTCTGTCTTAAGTCCGTATTTATCTGTAGGTTACCCACATTCCATCCGCACTCTACCACAGTGCCATCCGGAAGGGTGTAACTTTTGTCGTTTTCAATAATCTGCTCAAACAGCTTATAAGGTTCTCCGTTCTTATCCCGCAGATAAGTAGAATCAGGATATACCTTGGTTTCCGCTTCAGCGGCTTCCGCGAGAATGCTGTTGATCTTAGTAACCACCGAGTTGATCAACTGGTCAAATTCCGCTTCTATATTCATAATGATGGACTGCGAAATGTTGATATCATACCAGCCCTCTTCATATTTTCCATCAGGATTGACATCTTTCAGCTCCTGGGCCGTAGCATGATGATCGCCTCTTGCCAGGAGAATACTTTTAAGTGAACCGATATCCGTATTCAGCTCGGATGATATCGTCATTTTCAAATCAAATACCCTTGCGGATTCCAAGCTTTCCTTCGGCAGATATTTATTGCCGAATTCATCAAAAGCATAATTTGCAAACATTTCCCAGTACGGCGTATGGAATCCTGTTATCGGGTCAGTATAGAGCGACATATGATTTACAAGACTTCCTTTTACCAAATCCACGCCTTCAAACTTAACACTCACATAGCCGTCTATATTTTCAGAATAGGTTACGTCCCCATACTTGGAAAGTTCATCTAATATGTAATTTCTGCGGTCTCTCAGGTCATTGGCATGTTCCGGACCGCCTTCTATTCTGGCAATCTCCCTATTCAGTTTCTCAAGTTCCTGAGCATACCCGTTAATTGTATCTACATCATTCTTAACAAGCTCATTCATATTATTCTGATAATCACATAAGCTGTCATATACTGCCGATGCTCTGGTAATAAACTCATAAGCCCGCGTTACGAACAAATTCTGATTAACTGCAAGAGTAGGATTCTTACTCAGTTCTTCCACTGCAGTCCACAAATCCGTTATGGATTCAGAGAATTCATGTCCTTCATAGGATTCGCCGAGAATATTCTCTATCTCTTCCATTGCATTATGTGAAACCTCGTAAAAGGCACTTCTGCCTGATTCACGACGGTAGTTTTTATCCAAGAAATAATCTCTTACCTGTCTTGTTTGGGAATATCTGACACCTAATCCCAGCTGCTGCCAACTGGTCGTCTGACTTTTAGAAATAGTAATATAGCTTCTGGTGTCCTGAGCCACCTGCTGCCTTGTATATCCGGTGGTGTCCAGATTAGACATATTATGCGCTGTCGTATTCAACGCATTATTTGAAGTTTGTAATCCTGATACGCCAAGATAAAGGCTGCCCATTAATGACATAACGTTACCATCCTTAACAATTTCTTTCTACTTTACTGTTTTGCATCAAATGATTTTTGAGTCATGCCTATTACATCGCCGGTATTATAAGCGCCCTTGTTGTAATTGGCTGTCTCCGGAGCCGCTTTCATGGAGTGCAGCAGGTTCATATTGAACTGTACCATCTCCAAAGCACTTTGAATCAACTCCCTGTTCTGCTCATTGATTCTTGCAACATTCCTCACTACTTCCTTAAGTGAATCAAATGCTGCTGCCAGCTTCTGCTGTTCTTCCGGTCTTGTTCCAAGCATTTTAATCAAATCTGCAATTTTTAGTGTTGTAACATCCTTGTTAAGTACATTCGCTATATCTTTCACAGCCTCATTTCTAATATTATCCAAATGATTGATTCTGCTCACGATAAGCTGCTCTTCATCCGTGATTTTTGCTAATTGTTCCAGATCCTCAGACACAATGACCGGGGTCTTACGCATGGACAAATTCAATAAATTTCCGTATTCTACGCTTTCCTTCTCCAGAACATCTATTAAGTCTTCCATTAAGCTTGCCACGCTATAACCTCACTTTTCATTATGCCTGCATACCGGATCTTGCTTCATATTCCTGCAATAATTTTTCTGCAAAACTCTCTCCACTCACATGGTAAGTACCGTTCTTGATACCTGCCTTGATAGGTGCAGTCACATCTTCCCTGATATCGCTGCTGGTGTTTACTGCGGCTTTGGCAACCTGAAAATCTTTGCCTATACTGGAAATCTGTATCTTATCATAAGAACTGACATTCTGGGTTTTTGTGGTTTTAGCGGTTTTCTTTGTGTTATATAACTGCTGAACCTGTGTATATGCTTCAATACGCATCCCGAATACCTCCTTCTTCACTTTTTGCACAATCTGCGCATAAACTAACTAACTGTTATTAAATGTATCGGATATTTTTCAAAAGACTTTAGGGCTGTTCATATTTTTATTCATTTATTTTCATCCTAATACCCATGCTTCTTTCTCAACCTGCGAGTTTGGGCAGCGCACAAACTTGCAATTGAAAAATCTTTGATTTTTCAATTTATTCGTAAAGATGGATAGATGCCAGACGGCATAAAATTCCACATGTTTCTTCCGCCCATGAATAGTTCGACATATATTTACCATTAAATAAGGTCTCCTTGATATTTTTTCCCTCCAGAACTTCATAATAATCACAATAAAACTCATGTCTGTTCACATGGCAGTGACCTCTGCCATTACTAAAAACCGCTTCCACTCCATACTCTTCAAAGAGCGTATTCAGATATACAACTGCTTTGCGATACAGACGTTTTACCTTTTCATCATAATCCCTGCCTTCCCAAAGCAGGTCTATGACCTTTTTCATGGCAACTTCACCCCCGCAGTTGTCAATGCAGACTGCAAAAAGTTCTTTTGCCTTCTTATTAGCAAATTTAATAAGTTCTCCATCTATAAAAATATCAAATTCGCCAAATGTACGGACGGCCACCCTCTTATTAGGTTCATCCGGCAAAAGTTTCTCAGCGTCGCTATCTTCTATTGTATTCAGTGTGCTGTTAACCAAACGTAGTAGATATTCTGCAGAAATGAAAGCATTTTCAAGATATATGTTATCCCGGTATTCCCCCATCCGCAGGATATTTAGATTGTTATAGATACTGTTTACCGATGTTTTTATTTCACGAGCAAGATAAGCGATATATACGTCCATAATACAACTCCAAATAGTACTCTCAACCGTTATCTGTTAAGAATATTATAAAGTGCAAAAATATGAATTCAAGCTTACAAACGCCTATTTTATGGTAAATTTCTCTGATTTTTTGTCATTTTTTTAATTAAAGAATGAAAATAGTGGAAAACAGGAAAAATATGATACTTTTCTAATAAAAAATGTGATAATATTAAAGTATGTATTATTATAACTTGTATCAATATGTTCTGATGAGGTGGCACAATGATATTGCTGAAAGCAAACCCTAAATTGAAAAATGTTTTTGCAAAATTGGTTAAAACAATGAATGTTACGGTTGCGTGGACCGACGTCTTCGTAATAGTAAATAATAATCTTATTTTAGCGGGCGATGTGCGTTCGCTGATCTTCAGTTTTGACAACAGGAAAATATATACAAATATATTGGAAATACCGCTTGGCAGCAAGCATATCGACAGCATGCCAAGCGACGGCATGTTGGAAAATGTAATAAATATGAGTCTGTATGCTTTCGGTAAATGGGGAAGCATAGGCGCTCTTCGGGTAGATAAGGATTATTCGTCGCTTAACTCCCTATTTGAAAGCGTGCTTCAACCGGTAAATATAGAGCCGGCTTTCAACTCGGAAAACTTCCGTTTTTACAGAAACGGCATTCAGATAACTTATGAAGACACTATACTTGAAGTACTGAAATTTCTTAGGAGTGAAGGCAAACTAAAAGAGGGTCAGAACCTGATAACCCAAGCCGCTGACGAACCGGATAGCGAAACTGAAGAAAATGAAAGTTATAGTGAAGATACTCCCGTACATGAAGAATACGCACATAATAATATAGAAGACGATGAGTATGATTCTGAAATCGGGCTTTGGAACAACCTTATCTGGAAAAAGGAAACCTGTGTCTTTGAAAAGCGTTCCGGAAGCGCGGATTCCACATCCAATTCCAAGATTGGACACGACTTCTATATAACCGATAACCTATGCCCAAGATGCAGGGAAAAACTATATATGGCTATGTACCCTTCCGGAAAAGAGCTACTGATTGATACAGAAGAAGGCAGAGTATTTATGGCAAGGACTTACACCTGCTATAACTGCAATTCCTTCTATACACCGCGTCCAAAGAAGCTATTGCAGGAAGGTGATGTATACAGCTTAAAGTTTGATGCGGACCGAACTGCGTATGAGGACTATCTTTCAATTCTGGGAGAAACCGCTGAGAGAACCGCAAATTATAAATTCAATGAATTTGAGACAGAGCGCAATGGCGGAAAAAACGGCAATGCCAAACCTGACGCTTTTTATATAAATGAATTCAACCGCGGCGCAGTGCCACACGACAATATAAATGAAGCACAGGATTCAGAGTCACTGGATGTTCAACAGGCATGGAAGAAAGCTCATGCCGAGCGTGTCCGCGCGGAGCATGAGAAAGCCGAGCGCGAGATTATGGAGCGTGAGCGGCGTGAACGTGAGAAGCTGGAACGCGAACGGGAAGATCAGGAAAGACTTGCACGTGAAATAGCTGAACAGGAGCATAGGGAATTTGAAAGAATTGAACGCCTGAGAGCCGAGCAGGCGCGATTGGAACGCGAAAAATTGGAGTGGGAGCGTGCCGAGCATGAACGAATAGAGCGTGAAAGAGCCGAACAGGAACGCAGAGACCTCGAAAGAGCCGAACGTCTAAGGGCTGAGAAAGAACAATTAGAGCGCGAGAAATTAGAATGGGAACGTGCTGAACAGGAGCGATTAGAACGCGATAGAGCTGAACGTGAACGTTTAGAGCAGGAAAGAATTGAACGCGATAGGATTGAACGCGAGCGTTTAGAGCAGGAACGGCTTGAGTGGGAACGAACCAAACAGGAGCGATTGGCTCGTGAGAAAGCTGAGCGCGAACGTTTAGAGCAGGAAAGAATCGAGCGTGAAAAGGCCGATCAGGAAAGACGGGAACGCGAAAAAGCTGAATGGGAACGCTTAGAGCGCGAAAAAGCCGAGTTTGAAAAAGCCGAAAAGGAAAGATTAGAGCGCGAAAGAATTGAACATGAGAAAGCTGAAAAGGAAAGATTGGAGCGCGAAAGAATAGAACGCGAAAAAGCCGAGAAGGAACGGCTGGAACGTGAAAGAATAGAACGTGAACAGGCTGAAAAGGAGAGGGCTGAGCAGGAAGAATCCGAGCGTATCAGAAAGGAACAGGAAAAGCTGGCAATCAGACAGGAGATATTGCTTCTTGCCGGAAAAAACACTGATGAATTGAGAAAAATTCTATCTGACTTAGAGCACAAAAACGCAGCACAGACAGATGAAAATGCGATAAGCGAAGAAGAGAACAACTATATGCTTGCCGTAAGGGAGACGCTCAGAAAGAAACTGAACGCCAAATACGCTGCACGCATGGGAACATTAGGCAATTTATCCTTCCAACAGCTTACCGATTTAAAGAAGCAGATTGAAAGTGAATATGTCCTATACAATGGCGAACAGGAAGAATATCTGGAGAAGATCGATACCTATCTGAATAAGGCAGAAGCAGAAATTCTGGATCAAAAGATTGAATTAAGCAGAAATAAGACTTATGCAGAGATTGAACGGATTATGGAAGAGATTTCGAAGCGCAGTTGTCCGGATGATATAAAAGACTCAGCTCTTAATAAGCTGGAGCAGATAAAATCCGAGCGCGCCGCTGTTGAGGTTGAAGACCTGATTTCACACATCCCTCTTCATCTGGATAGAAAACAGCTTGCCGTATATCTGGAAAAAATAGATAGGTATAAAGGCGTAGACCTCTCACCATACAGTGAGCTTATGGCAGAAAAGTCCAATATGGCGGAAGAAGAAGAGATATCCGCCATGATGAATCACAGCGAAAAAAAAGACCGTGCTGCTTTGTGGAGCTTATATGAAGAATTGAATACAATGGATTATAAGGAGGAAAATAAGGCGCCTTATCTGGAAAAGATATATGATAAAGTTCGCGAAATGGATAAGGATCAAATCGATAAACTCTGTCCAAGTGTTGTACACCTTTCTTTTGACGACGGGCTTGCTATATATGAACAGATTGAGCAGGGAATGTTTCTCCCCGAAATCAAAACCGATGCCTTGGAAATGATAAAAAGACATCTTACCAAACTAAAGACTGACGAAAGCGTTCAGCTCATGCGTAAATTAAAACTCAATATTGAAGATATCCTGGCTGATTCCGACCGCGACAGTTTATATTTTTATGATGACGAGAACAACGATGCAATGATGAATGCCATAGACGGTTATGCCTCACAAAGAGAGCCTTATGAATACCCTTTGATGGTCTGCGATGCTTCACGCAGCCACACCGGAAAAGACGGCTTTGTCATTACTCCGGAACACATTTTTTACCATACGGTTTTTAATTCCGGCAGAATCAATATTGCAGATATTTCGGAAATAAAGGCAAATAATGGACTTTTAAGCAAAGGTATCTATGTAAAATACTATGGTGGAAGCAAAGAAAAGCTCCCCAACAATATAAATCCTGAGAACTGGGATACATTTGCAAGGATACTGGACGACTTTGTAAACTATCTCCATGAGAAAACAACAATGGGATAAGACTATAGTCTTATCCCATGTATGAGCATTTTCAATGTCTCTTCTATATGCTTATCAGTTATGAGCGGAAGCGGCTCTCTTATTTCAGCAAGTTTTTTCATATCTCTTCCATTTAAGGTAATGACATGCTCCTGCTCATGATCTGTAGTCGGAATAACATATTGGTCCATTTCTTTTTCCAATTCATTCAATTTACGCATGATATCGGTAATCTGAGTTTTTCCCAGATTCACCGCATCAAGAAGGTCCTTATAGTCCTCTGTTATGCGCTGACAATCCGGTATGTCCGAATAGATTTCCTCGGGTTCTTCCATAATACCCGACTCATTACCGTTCTCATAGACATACCTGTTATCCTTGATATTCCTGTCCAGAAAATTTAATGTCTGCGTTATCTTTCCGCCCTCGACTGTTATAACAAGCTTCGCCATAATACTGCCCTCCAGCCTAATTCATATAATGTGTACTTCCTATCTGAGCAAACTGTCCTTCCTCTTTGCTATCTTTTAAAGAGCCGATAACCGTTGGAACCGCACCGATTGCCGTAAACACATATAGCAGAATCAGATTATAATAATATGTACTTGACTCCAGATAGCCTTCCTGCAGCAACGGTATAACTCCACGGAATGCGCTGAAGAAGTCTACCTCAAAAAATTCTGCAATATCGATAGCCCAGTCTATATTGTTTCCGACAAATGTCATAACAATCATCATCAGGCAGCTTATTACTACGCCCTTTTTCGTAAACTTACCACCCAAAAGCTCATAGCCTTTTATCGTACATACCGCCATAACGATACCTGATGCCACTGCAACTCTTCCCATCCTGCCGAAAACAACGATACAGATAACTCCAAGCACAGAGCCAAGCAAAGCGCCTACGATACCGCCAATCACATTTTCACTCTTGCTGTCTTTCTTCTGTGTTGCCAATGAAACATCATTACGCATTCTGCCTGCACATTCATTGCAAAGATGCATATAACTTCCTCCGGATATGTAGCATGCGGTTTCCGCCTGCTGTCCGCAGAACTGGCAGCATGGAGTAAATCCCCTGCTTTTCATGAAATCAATCAAGGCGTTAATGCTGATATTTACATTTTCACGCAGTTTATCCTGCTTTGGCGTACTTGATAAAATCATTGTAAGCAGGTTTCCTTCCTGCGTCAGGTTCGCAATCGGTTTTACACTTTTAACAAACTGCTTAATATCTGCTTTGTCCAATGTACCCATCGGGCATTTTGCGCTAACCGTAACACTGAACATGTATGGATATTGTGAATTAGGAGCATATAGCAAAAATTCAAATTCAGCCCTCTGTCCATATATTACGTTTCTCGCCGCATCCAGCCTGAATCCAAGCGAAGCTGCCACTTGTTCATAGTTCTGTGTTAATTTACTCATTTGTCCTCTCCCTCATTTTTGATATTTATAAACTGCACTTCGTCGATGACATTATGCACATTATATAATAACTCATATTCCCTTAAAAGTAAAAGAAAAATTCAATTTTTTTGATATATCTATCAGATACTCCGGATGCACCAATGCACCCCAGCTGTCGTCGCCTCCGACTCCCATCTGGCTCTTTGACACACGTACAACAGTATAGTGTATTTCCGGTAATTCATAGGAATGCTTCGCGTTTTCAATTTCATGCGGTGTATAGGGCAGCGCAGAGAAGTTCATGTTCTCACCTGTAAATATAATGCCTCTTCCTTTTCTGTCCGTAATTTTAGCATAGCGGACTCCTGTTTTATTACCGCATTCCTGCGGAACCAGATATTCCGCCATATTGTCCTTCACCATGTTGCGGTAAATTCCAAGTCTGGCGCTCTCCTTGCGGTCTTCATAAGTTTCTTCGGGACCATTGCCATACCACTCAACATTGTCATAGTCCGCACTGCAAACAAACATCATGCCAAATTCCGGCATATCCCCCAACTCCTTTACAGGATCATATGAAAGTGAGGTCTGAATCGTTCCATCACCGTATACCCGGTAAATCACCTGACACTCCGCGTCGGGAGTGGTCTGGAAGCGATAGAAATACGTAAGCTCCACGCAGTTTTCTTCTTCTGCTACCACAGGATTATCCAAAAAGTTTTTTCCGTCTGCCGTCTCTCTTTTCCTTCCTGCATCTCTGGTAGTCAGATAAAGGCTGGCAAGCTTCCACTGCGCATATCTGCCCGGCATATTATTTCCTTCGTCATTATCGGTCGGAGCCCTCCAGAAATTCGGTCTGGGTATCCGCTCCAAAAGTTCTTTTCCCGCATAACGATAAGATACAAGTCCGCCACCCATTGAAAACAAAGCTTCAAATTCCAATCCGCGGATTCCAATGTTATTTTTTCCATGTATTATTTCAAGCGTTTCATCCTTTGATACTCTTTCTTTTTCTTTCACTACGGCTATAACGGACTGTCCGAATGCTATCTCATGCCCCGCCTTAGCCCATAACGTATCGTTTTTCAAATGAAATGATATTGTTACCGCATACTCTCCCGCATAGCGCGGAACCTCGAACGGCATCGGAAATTCTCTTCTGCTTTCCGGCTCTACGCTTAATTCCAATTCCTTTTTGGCAATTTCAATACCGTTTCTTAACAGAACCGCTTTTGCTGCAAAAGCATCCGCATTGACAAACAGATTTTTATTCCATACTTCAAAGTTCTTCTCATGAACATATATGGTCAGATTCTGATAATCAAACTTTACTTCCTGCATCTTGGGAGAAGCTTTTCTCTCTTTGCCATATACGATACCGTTTCCGCTGAACTGAAAATCACTCGGACGATCGGAAAAATCACCGCCATATGCTTGAAATTCCTTACCGTAACGGTCTTTTTTGCAGATAGACTGATCGATATAATCCCAGATAAAACCGCCCTGATAGCCGGAATTCTCTTTATCTGCCAGATTAGTATATTTGTGTAGTGCGCCGCAGGAATTACCCATTGCATGCGAATATTCGCAACACACATAGGGCTTGGCTCCGGGAGTCTTTATATATTCCTCGATTTCCCACACCTTCGGATACATACGGCTCTCCACATCGGAAGTATCGTTATAGCTCCTGTCCATACAAACGCCTTCATAATGTACAAGTCTGGTATCATCCAGTTTGCGGAACAGTTCTGACATTCGGTAAATAGTTCTCCCGCCATACGACTCATTTCCGCAGGACCATAACAAAATTGCAGGATGATTTTTATCTCTCTGGTAACAGGAATTGACACGGTCAAGCATCATTCCTTCCCAATTTTCATGGTCGCCCGGAAGAACATAGGACTTATCTTCAAGTCCGGCAAGATATGCGTTCCATGTACCGTGAGTTTCCATATTGCACTCCGCTATCATATAAATACCATACTTATCACATAACTCATAGATTGCTATGTCATCAGGATAATGACAGGTGCGGATAGCATTGATATTGTTCTTTTTCATTGTTACAATATCTTTTTCCAGCTCTTCATATGAAACATGGCGTCCTGAAATCGAACTGAATTCATGCCTGTTGACTCCCTTAAAGACAATCCTCTTTCCATTAATGAGCATTCTGTTATCCTTAATCTCAAACTTGCGGAAGCCGACAAGCTGCTCTGTGTATCCTGCGACTTCTCCCGTTGAATCGACTGTTTCAATTTCCAACTGATACAGATATGGCGTTTCCGCACTCCAAAGCTTAGGGGACTGAATTTCTTCGCAAATCGTTTTAATGTCAAACTCCGCCTTACTCTCAACGTCGATTACACGTTCAAACAAAGTTGCATCTTTATCTTTCAATCTGAGGCGGATACATCCTTCTCCGCTTGTCTTTGTCTGTATCTCCAGGACTGCTTTATTAAAATCATTTTCCTCAAACAGAGTCTTAATCCTGATATCTTCTAAATATATTGAAGGAACTGCATACAGATAAACGCTGCGATATATTCCCGAAAAACGGAAAAAGTCCTGATCCTCACACCAGCTTGATGAAGTCCATTTATAGACCTGCACCGCAAGTTTATTCTCCCCATCCTTTATATAAGGCGTCAGGTTAAAGTCCGACGGCGTAAAGCTGTCTTCACTATATCCGACATAGCTTCCGTTCAGCCAGAGCGCCATTCCGCTTTCTACGCCCTGAAAAGAGATGCGGATTTCCTGTCCTTTCATCTCACATGGCACTTCAAAGTATTTCACATAGCTCGCTACAGGATTGAACCGCTCCGGTATCTCTCCCGGTCTGACCTCTTCCCTGCCATCCCAAGGGTATTGAACATTAACATACTGTGGAGCGTCATAGCCCTCCATCTGGATATGTGCCGGCACACGGATATCCGCCCATGCCTTACAATCATATTCAGTTTTTTCGAAGCCTTCTATTGCAGAATCTATATTTATAGCATAGGAAAACTTCCATACCCCGTCTAAAGACATCCTAAACGAGCTTTCACGATTAACAGCTTCTTCTTTATTCTTGTAAACAATATGCGCAGAATGCGCAGGAAATACATTTTCCTTGAAAAATAACGGGTCTTTTACTCTGTTATAATCAAATTGCGACATTTTCCACTCTCCTTATCAGTCTTTATCTCTCATTGTCAGGTTTCCCTGCATTCATATCCGTATACATATCTAACAATCCGACTGTTTCCGCGGCAGGTCTGCCATACATATTACAGCACTGCTTTGAAACCGTTTTGGCCTGCTCAGCTTTTTCATCCATAAGTACGCTCATTCGATACACGCCCTGTACCGATTCCGAATCCAGATGATTCATAATTTCCGCAATCATTTCTTCCTCATTCATGCTATCACATACCCCCTTCTGATTTTCTCGGGACGCCGCCACGCTTCACGCCGAATTTGACACGCATGGCAACCAGCGCATCTATCTGTTCATCCGAGAGTACATTCTGCTTTTCCAATATTTTATCGGTTATCATCAATATATTGGCATAATATTCCATCGATTCAAGCCTGTAATAAGCGGCATAGGCATCCTCTGCCCATGTGACCGCCCCATGATTGGCAAGCAGAATTCCGTTATGGGTATGGCAATAGGGCGCGATTACTTCAGGCACCTCCTCAGAGCCAAGTTCAGCATATGGCGCAATCGGCACGTCGCCAAGCGTAATCACAGCTTCCGCCAGTACAGGAATGTTAAGTGGTATTCCGGCTATGGCAAAACAGGTACAGATTGGCGGATGCGCATGACATACGGATTGTATATCAGGATTCTCCCTATATGCCCTAAGGTGCATTTTTAATTCCGAAGACGGTCTGTATGTCCCTTCTAAGACATTGCCATTCAAATCAACCTTTACCAGCATCTTTTTTTTCATAAATCCTTTAGAAACGCCTGTAGGAGTAGCCCATACTTCGTTTTCTCCTGTTTTGACAGAAATATTCCCATCATTGGCTGCAACGAAGTTCCTCACATACATACGCTGTCCGATATCGATAATCGCTTTTTTCGCCTGTTTCTCTGTCATATATTCCATGCTGTCTAATCACACCTCCGCTTAAAAATCTCCTTGAGTGATTCCGTATAAGGCTCTCTTGCAATTCCGTATTCCGTAACTATGCCTGTAATTAAATCATGGTCCGTAATGTCAAAAGCGGGATTAAAGACTTTGACTCCTTCCGGAGCCATGCGCTCCTTATACCACATTTCCGTCACTTCATGTTCAGGTCTTTGCTCAATCTTAATATCCGCCCCGCTTGCGGTCGCCATATCAATCGTAGAGGTCGGTGCACAGATATATACCGGTATGTTATAGCGTTTTGCCACAGTCGCTACAACAGATGTTCCAATCTTATTTGCAGTATCGCCATTGGCAGCTACCCTGTCGCAGCCGACAAAGACAGCGTTCACCCATCCGTTTCGCATGACAGTAGCCGACATATTATCGCAAATCAGCGTTACATCCACTCCCGATGAAAAGAGTTCATACGCCGTAAGCCTTGCACCTTGCAGGAGCGGCCGTGTTTCATCTGCAAAAACGCGGAAGTTATATCCTCTTTCCTGTCCTAAGTAAATCGGCGCGGTAGCAGTTCCGTATTTACAGGTCGCAAGCTGCCCGGCATTACAGTGCGTCAAAATACCGTCTCCCGGTTTTACCAGGCTCAGTCCGTATTCACCTATTGCCCTGCACACCCGAATGTCTTCTTCTTTGATGGAAACGGCTTCCTGCTTTAACAGCTCCTTAATCTCTGCCACCGGCTTCTCCCGATTGCTTTGGCAGACTTTGTCCATACGGTTTAGCGCCCATGATAAGTTGACAGCTGTCGGTCTGGATGAATTCAGATATTCTTTCTGCCTGCAGAATTCCTGATAAAAGGTATCAAAATCATCTGACTTAATGTGCTTTGCCAACAAATAAATACCAAATGCCGCCGCTACACCGATTGCCGGAGCTCCGCGCACCTTTAACAGATAAATGGCATCCCATATTTCTTCGCCCGTCTTTAAACTGATTATCTGTGTCGTTCCGGGCAGCTTCGTCTGATCAATAATGACAAGTGCGTCATTTTCGTCATCTAATTCCACTGTCTCATAGTCCATTATATTTTTTTCCATTTTGGCTTTATACCCCCTTCATTCAAAATACTCCCAACAAATAATATGTGGCTGGAAAAAGTTTTTCTAAAATGCGAAAAACCGGAACATATACCGCAAGACGTATCCAGACCGGACAGCAGATCATACATGCAAGTGTCAAAATCGGAATTGCCGCCGCTACCAGCTCCTGTTTTCTTAATATTAATCTTATTATACTGCAATATACAACAATCAGGAATTGAAAAATCAGTAACCTGAATAATTCCCTGACGATGCCGCCGGGTCCTGTTATCTGATTCGTACAAAATAAGACTGCTAATGACACTCCTGTCGTATAAATAGTAGGAACAAAAACATTCGCCATAGTAGCTATCCAGTCCGGCACAATGCGCTGGAAACGTTTCTCCTGCCTGTCTTTCCAGTCTACCAACAGCCCGCACATACCGCTTAAGAATATGCATACTGCCAGAACGCCACGCAGAGGAAACACGTCCGCCGCTGCCTGTCGCTCAGAATCATCAGCCCCCTCTGACCGGCTTTCATCATAACTGCTTCCGTTATATATAAGACTAAAAGTGCTTCCGTCCAGAAGATGGGACTCATATGCGCTTTTTGCAAAGGCTATTATTTCTTCCCTTCCATCTTCACTTGTCTGCGTCTGGTCGAAATCAGATATATTTTCAACATAGTTTACATAACTTTCTTCCGAGTACAGCGTAAACACTGCAGACGCTATACGTTCTTTAGCAATCTGCGTCACAACAGATTCTGAGGAGCTGTATAAAATAATCGTGCCCTGCCATGTTCCCTCATTTATCCTGTCCTGCAAATCATGCGGCATTACAAAACCACAGTCAATCTCACCCTTTTCCACCGCCTGCATAAGCATCTCTTTATTTTCATAAACCTGAAATGCCAGAATGCCCTCCTGCTCATATAAAAGCGATATGAAGCGCTGATTCCATTCTTCTTGAGCCTTTGACAAATCCTGCCCTGCCTTCGCCTCTATCATGACGCCTACCGCAGATTCCGAACGTTCACCCTGCTCCAGCTTAGAAACAGCCATAGTAAGAATGAGCAGTCCCGCCAGCATAAGTACAAATGCAGGTATCTTAATCATCCGTTTCATTAACAATGAAAACCATATCAAATATTTCTTCATGCGCTGCCCCTCCTTCGGATTCCGTAAGAGGCCGCTCCAAAAACAAAAGTATACAGTATCAGGATTCCTGTCGTCTTTCCTTTAATTCCTTCCAGATACATACTGCCCGCCGCTTCAATAAGATATGTTGTAGGCAGAAGTTTACCTATACTCTGTGCTGCCTTCGGAAGAAATACAGACGGCAAAATCCCGCCCGAAAAGTATACCATAAGGGTAGACACAAAAAATAGAATCAAGATTGCAGCGCTTCCGCTGTTTGCTATCTGAAATATCATGAATATTAACGTTGCAATACATATTAAGATGATAATAGCTGTTCTCATCTGCCTTAATCCAATTTCAGGCAGCCATGCAGAATATCCAAGAATAGCCATAATTCCCTCGACAAGCAGCCAGAAAAATAAACTACTTAGGGCCATACTGCATAATCCACAAAGCCATTTACCAAAACATTGATGTCCGATACCTATTCCACTCCGCTTAAGCTGGCGGCGCAATGAATCAGGATAAGGCTGCATCATAGGATAGCATGACATTCCGATTAGCAGTAAGAAAAAAATCGCACCCGAAGCAATTCCGTATTGAAGAAATGTCAAATTACCGGTCGCAGATAAATGCTGCGTCTTAAAAAGTGCCAGTCTGTCCAATGCAAAAGCCAGATTATACATATCTATATCCGATTCCAACGCTGAAATCCTGTCTAATGCACCAAAAGTTTTCGCAGTATCATAAACTCCGTATATTTCAGCCTGCGCCACTCGAAGCATCTGTATTCCCGTATCAGCCAATTCTTTTAGCAACGCCGATTCTATTCCTGCATCTTCCGGGAAAAAAATCTGCGCCGGCACATTATTACCATTCAGAATCCCTTCCATCATGCCTTCCGGCAAGTATATAACTGCGGCTGCTTTTCCATTTTCAAGCATAGAAAAGCCTTCTTCTTTCGTCACTATAGTAAACTTACAGGACTTGGAAATACTTTCCATGCCCTGTACATAATTAACAGCAAGCTCCGTAAGCGGATTTTCTTCCTCTTCTATAACTGCAACATTTATCTGCACAAAAGACTCATCCTGATACAACAGTTTTCCTACGCCAAAAGCAATGGCCGCCAAAATAAGAAGAAGCATGCCCGCTTCAATCAACATGGCAGGCATCAGCATAAAAGTCCGCTTAAGCTCCAATCTCCATAAGACTAAAGTATTCCTCATCCTGCATCTCCAATGCATGTTCTAATACATCAATGATAATATGTTCATCCACTTCATTATTGTTTCATTAAGCTGATTTTCCAAATCTTCATATTCTTCTTCCGTAATTCTAAAAAGCTGGATTGTTTCACCCTCTAATGGCTGGATTTTTTCCTTAAGCGGCTCCATATCAATTTTACCCGTCATCTTTAAGGTTCCAATTGTATCATTAGAAATTTCAAGTTTATCGATATCCACTGTGACACATGCGTCATTTTCATCATACCCAATTTGCGAATCGAATTGAATCAAAAACTTTTCTTCTCCGGAATACCAATCTGTCATATCAAGTGTATAATCAATATCTATATTTACATAAATATCGTCAATACTTCTTTTTTCACCCAAAAATCCAACGCTCATCGAATATCCTGCGAATCCCGAAAATTCATCGGATTCTACCAGAAACTGCACCGGTTTCTCTGATGCAATCCTGATAATCCTATTATTCTTATCCATATCGATAAGCAGTACAAAATCACTTGAGATAGCTGTAGTAACTTCCACTCCCGTAGTATTGACCGTCACTTTGGCATCCTGCGTACTTTCAATCCACTCTTTTGAGATAGTCATGCGATATTCCCTGCACTCATATTCCTTATCGTCTTTCTCCGGAAAACTGATGGTTACAGTCCCCTCCGGGTTTTCTATGCTTATTCCCTGAACAGAACCTGTAGTGGAATTTTTCATATTTTGTGAAAACTCCAATACTTCTTCTAACCATTCTTTTAATACGTTCGACGATAAATCATCTTCATTTTCCTCAAAGAAGTCAATGGAAATCTCTTCACTGTCTATGGTGCCAAATTTTTCGGCAAGTAGCGATTCGTTATACTGCCTGTCTATCTGACTCGGAGAAAACTCAAAATTCTGCCGCCATATTTCAGGAACAGAAAGTATAATCCTTTTATTATCTCCATAAATTGTGTATCCAATCAAGTCGCTATTCATAACGCTTAAAACTGCTTCATTTCTGATCTTACGAACGTCATTGTCCTTTAAAAAGGACATATCTAAGCCTATGGTAACCGGAAACTCATCACTGCTAAGATTAAAAGTCATTTCCGTTTGCGTCGATCCGCCGCCTTCTGTTAATGACTCTCCTGTTGCTGTTTCCCACAGCTGTCTGCGCTCGTTTATTTCCTCAGCCAGATTCATGAACCCCTTCATAAACTTCCGCTCATCCGAATTATATGCCCTTACGACCATCACGCCCGCCACAGCCATTGCTGCAAATACAACAACGCAGGCTAAAACAACCGCCACCACAATTTTAGTATTTTTATGTGGTTTTTCCTCCATTTGAGGGATATAGATTTGATTATACTGGTTATACTGATTATTCTGTTCCATTATATTGCACCTGTCCTTTCTTATGTTATTTTTCTGTTATATTACCTGGTTTAAAACTGAGCTGTCAGCTTTTCTCCCCGCAGCGTCCTGTCTACCTTACTCAGCCTCCCGTCCTTCATCACATACAGACTGTCGCAGAGCTCCAGTTCGCTCTCCTCGTGTGTAGTGATAACGACAGTTCCCATTTTCTCCAGATAAATCCGAAGATACCGCTTAATCTCTTCTTTACATACAAGGTCGAGCGCGGCGCTGGGTTCATCCAGAATCAAAACCGGCGGCATGCCTGATAATGCAATACCTATGCTGACTCTCTTTTTCATTCCGCCGGAAAGCTTGGAAACAGGCATTTTGATAAATTCCTGAATCCCCAGAATCTGCAGAAAACCCTGCTCCAACTCCTTTCTAAGTTCAGCCTTATCTGTATACCAGAGACACAGATTATCATAAACACTGAGTTCCGGCATAAGAGGATTTTCCTGTGGGACATATCCTGTCATTTTGGTAAAGACGGTGCGGTTCCCCAGTGCGTCATTTCCATAATAGCTGATACTCCCGGATAAAGGTTTCAAAGTACCCGCCATAATGGAAAGCAACGTAGATTTTCCACAGCCGTTAGGACCTACAATTCCGATGCATTCTCCACGCTCACCGCTCAGTGAAACGCCATTCAGCACCTTCTTTTTTCCATATGCACTTGTGAGATTGTTAATTTCTATCATCTTCACAGTAACACCCCTACCGCTTACTCAATACGAATTTGTGCTATAAAGCACAAATTTGCGGGTTAAAAATTTATTTTTAACCCTTTTTATTGTAGCACATAACAATATAAAAAGAAATAATTGCCCTATGGATAAATAATACAATTATAATTTAAGCCTTCAAGTTATATAACTCAAAGGCTTTCATAATCCTCAAACTCTGAACATTCTCAACATCTTCTCCCTGCTGTCCACCAGCATATGAAAAACTCTCAATATGTATACAGTCTGTTCCATCTCATTAATCAGGAAGTATATCTTATAGTTTTTATAATATGTCTTCCTAATGCCATATGTCGCCAATTCCTCATCTTCATCAAATTCATGGCTTTGTGGAAACAGACTCAAACTGTTGATTACTTTCCTAAATCCCATTACCATATTGACTGCAGTTTCCGGAGACTTCAATTCAAAGGCAATGTAGTCTGTCTGCTCTGCAATGTCATCCTCAGCCAGCGGCAAGATAATCACCTTATACTCTGTCATTAGAATACCTTTTCTCCAGTTCTTCAAAAAATTCGTTGCAGTCCCGGCCCTTTCCCGCTGCAATGTCATGGTAACTTTCCAGTACCATCTCACGTATTTGCTTCTGATTTTCATCCATTTCACTACGGTAATTCAAAGCTTGTTGCGCTGGACTCATACAACTCACCTCTTTCTGCTAATTGTATCTTTAGTATACTCAAAAACTAATTATAATACAAGAAAAGAACTTGTAAAATTTTGATATAATAACATTAAATAAAAAGTTTGTAACAAACCCTCGCAAAATCGGATATATAAATTAGAAACGAGGTTATGAGCGGATGGATGAACTATACAGGCAGTATTCGCAGATAGTATTTTATTTTTTGTATAAGAGATGCAACGATCCGCTGCTTGCAGAGGATTTGATGCAGGAAACATTTCTAAAGGCTATAGAATCCATTGATTCTTATGACAAAAGCTGCAAAGTTTCCACATGGCTTTGCCAGATTGCCAAGCACTTATTGTATCAGCATTGGGCTAAAGATAACCGTATGCAGATAGAAGAGCTGGATGAGTCATATGAATCAGACTCCAATACGGAACAGCAGGCAATTGCAAGTATTGAACTTGCGGACGTATGGGACCGACTTCAAAAGCTTTCTTTAGAAATGAGAAAAGTCGTTGAACTCAGGGTACTTGGCGAGCTGTCTTATAGAGAAATCGGCAATATACTCGGAATGAGCGAAACCAAAGCAAGAGTTACCTTTTTCCGGGCAAAAATGATACTGATTAAGGAGGCTAATTATGGAAAAGATGAATTGTGATATTATTAAAGACCTGATTCCTGTCTATGTAGACGAAGTTTGTTCCGAGGCAACAAAGATTTGCGTGGAGGAACATATGAAAGATTGCAGTGAATGCCGTCGAATGCTGACTCTGTATAAGGATAACGAATTAACAGATACGAAGCTGGAGCAAAAGTCATTAGACGGTCTAAAGAAGCTTAAAAGAAGAATGAAATATCAAAATGTGATTTGCTGCCTTCTCATGGGACTTTTGACCGTTACCGGATTCTGTGCATTTACAAATACGGTATTTTTATCACAAACTGCCTATTTAGCGCTTTTTATAACATTTATACTTATGACTCTTCTTATCGGAATGGATTATAAAGATAAAAAGCCGCCTTGCATGACGGAATATGCTACCGGAGCAGTCTCTTTTCTGGCAGATGTCTACATTACGTTAATGCTGTTCTACTTTATACGAAAAGTCTCAAACGGAGTGATTCCGTTCGGACTGGATGTGACGCAGTGTGGGCCTTTTATGATGTGGCAGTTTATCATAGCCTTTATTATTCAATTCGCTTTTCTAATCTATCACTTTATCTGCATAGTTAAGAAAAACAAAAACTGCGGTTGGCTGCTATGTCTTGATATAACCGGAATTTCCCTTGCCCAGCAATACGCCTCCTGGCTATATCATATGGATACACCCGAAAGCTTCATGATAAGATTTTCACGAATGGCGTTTTTGACAATTGTAATAGGTTTAGTCGGTATTCTGGCAAGTATTTTAATAAGTGTTCCGAAAAAGAAATAACTTCACATGGAAGAACTGTAAATCAGATTTATTTAAGCAGTTCTTCCAATTTTTTCATCGTATATTTTGCCGGAAAATAAAAGCCAATTCTTACAGCAGCCTGAGCAAGAGTAAACATTACAACAGAGGTAAATAGCATCGACACCCCGTCTATACCTTTGGTGAAAACAGCAATAAGTCCGCCTAAAAAGCCAATCCCAACGCCACCAAACCAAACAGTAAAAAATATCTGCACAGGCAAACGCAGCCGCATTTTGATATCTATAACAGACATTCCACTTTCTGTCCTTATATTTCCCACTATCATAGGTTTAAAATCATTTTTAATATATAACCTGCCGGCAACCTCTTCGACAATCTTAAAATCCGAAAGATTCACCTCTCCAGAAAACTCGACATCAGCAGAATCGCAGACCATCTCGTATCTGGGAACCGTTATCGACTTCAAAATCGCGTTGATATCCTCCGGCGATTTTGAAGATTCTATGCTGTATTCTATACGCGGTAATATATGTAGCATCAGAATACTCCTTTATCTTATACAGACGTAAATTATAATAAAAGACAGACAATAACCGCCGTTATCATCTGCCTTTTTATAATTCTTATTTCAATTATTTCGCTGCAATCTCTGCCTTCAGGCTTTCTGTCAGCTTAGGAACAATCTTATTCAGATCTCCTACGATACCATAATCAGCTACATCGAAGATAGGAGCATCTGCATCTTTATTGATTGCAATAATGATGTCAGACTCTTCCATACCAGCAACGTGCTGGATTGCTCCGGAAATACCGATTGCAAAATATACGTTAGGACGAACTGTTTTACCTGTCTGACCTACCTGTAAATCTTTCGGCTTCCAGCCGGAATCAACTACTGCACGAGAGCAGCTTACTGTACCGCCAAGTACTGCTGCAAGGTCTTCAAGAATCTTGAAGTTCTCCGGGCTTCCAACTCCACGTCCGCCGGATACAAGAATCTTTGCGTCCATAATATCTACAGTATCTGTTACAGCTTTTACAACATCCAGAATTTCTACATATTTGTTATTCGGTGTAAAGCCTGGATTATACTCTTCTACTACAGCCTTTGCGCCTTTAATGGGCTCGATTTTCTGCATAACGCCTGCACGAACGGTAGCCATCTGAGGACGATTATCCGGACATGCAATTGTAGCGATGGTATTTCCACCGAATGCAGGACGAGTCATAAGAAGCTGATTGTGCTTCTGCTCCTGTCCCGGAACCGCCTGCAACGGGAAATCACCGATTTCAAGAACCGTACAGTCTGCCGTCAGACCGGTTGCTACTCTTGCGGAAACTCTAGGACCTAAATCTCTACCAATTGCGGTAGCGCCTACCAATACGATTTCAGGTTTGTATTTGTTAATAACAGAAGCAAGTGCATGTGCATAAGGCTCTGTTCTGTATACTTTCAGTTCCGGATCATCTACAACGATAACTTTATCTGCACCATACTCTGCAAGTTTGTCTGCAAGATTTTTTACATCGGAACCTAAAAGCACTGCTGTTACATCTGTACTTAAATCTTTTGCAAGGTCTTTGGCTTTACCAAGTAATTCAAATGCAATGCTGCTGATTTCATTGTCTACCTGCTGCGCAAAGACATATACTCCCTTGTATTCTTCTAAACTCATTGTATATCCTCCATTCTTAGCACTTAAATTACATGTTTTACTTTTAACTTATCAACAATGTAGCTTACTGATTCATCAGGATCAAGAGTAACCTTTTCTCCGGCGCCCTTTCTAACCTTATCAGATGCTTTCGCAATCTTGGTCGGTGAACCTTTCAGACCTAAGTTTGAATCATCAACATCTTTCAGATCAGCTCTGCCCCATACGGTAATCTCTTTCTGATATGCATCAAAGATTCCGCCGGGTGTCATATAACGAGGCTCAT
>JAIDPH010000291.1 GCA_029062885.1 Lachnospiraceae bacterium | reverse complement strand
CGTTTATATCTTATTTACATAATGTAAAGAAAACTTCAAATAATACAGAGTTATCTTATAAACGAGATTTGGAAAAACTACAGCACTTTATGGTTGAAAAAGGTATAAAATCTGTTACAGCGGTGACGGCGGAGGATTTAGAATCTTATGTGCAGTACTTAGAGGATAATCATTTTGCGAACGCTACGATTTCCAGAAATATAGCTTCTGTGAAGGCATTTTATCATTATCTGACTCAGGAAGGAATCGTTACGGAGGACATATCGGATAAGCTGAAATCACCTAAGATAGAGAAGAAAATGCCGGAAATCATGTCGCCCGAGGAAGTGGTAAGGCTATTGGAACAGCCAAGCGGAGACTCTGCAAAAGAAATTCGGGATAAGGCGATGCTGGAGCTTTTATACGCGACGGGAATCCGGGTAACGGAGCTTATTACTCTTAGGCTTTCCGATGTCAATATGCAGCTTGATTTTGTGATTTGCAGGGATGCTAATAAAGAGCGTGTAATTCCGTTTGGAGGTGCGGCTAAGACTGCGCTTGGCAGGTATCTTGACGGCACCCGTGAATCCATGATAGAAGATAAGAAGTCAAATGTATTATTTGCTAATTGCTCAGGGCAGCCTATGAGCAGACAGGGATTCTGGAAGCTGGTTAAGTATTATGCCAAAAAAGCTGATATAAAGGCGGATATTACGCCTCATACCTTGCGCCACTCATTTGCCGCGCATCTGGTAGAGAACGGAGCGGACTTAAAGAGCGTTCAGGAAATGTTAGGACACTCGGATATCTCGACGACTCAGGTTTACGCTAATCTGAATCATAATCATTTAAGGGAAGTATATGCAAAAGCTCATCCACGCGGATGAGCTTTTGCATTATAGGAAATTTAGCAATGCGTATCGAAAACGGAAAATGGAAATGTTATAGTAAGAGGAGCAATATATGGAAGGGATAATATTTGACAGCTTTATCAGTTTTTTGGAGATGATGATATCCTTATTTTTTGCTGCGGGGATTTTCAGTAAAAAAATAAAGGGAAAGAGGAAGATACTTATATTTATAATGTTTTCCATTTTCGGGGCTGCGCTTTCTACACTTCGGGAATATGTATTTCTGTGGATTCCTGACTTTGTACCAGAGGTGCTTATTTTCACTCTATATGCCTTTGTTATCTGCCGGGCGAAGTGGTGGGCTGCAGTGTCATGGGCTTTGGTTAATTATTTATTCATAGGTATTATAACGATTAGTACTAACCATATATTGAGAATGAGCCCGGGTTTATTTGAAGTGAAAGAGATAACTGGAGCTGCATGGTCTTTTTTTTATGTCTTTGCATGTATCCTTGCCAGAATAGGGCAATTACTGCTGTCGGAGATTATTTTGTTCTTATGGAAGCGGTTTCCGAAATCCACAATCGTTCATCGCGGGAACTGGAAAATCATGACAATCTCTTTAATCAGTATTATTCTGCTTTGGATTCTTCTGGGAAAAGAAACGGATTTGAATGATGGGATTTTGTATTCCAACAGCCTGGTCTGCCTGCTTGTATTGGCGGTTAACTTAGCATTTATGCTTTTTGATGAAATTCTTGCGAAAGAGAAGTCTGTGGAGGAAGATCTAAAGGCACAAAATCAATTGGCAGCGCTGCAAATGCGGAGCCAGGATGAAGTGAATCACATGTATCAAAGCATATTATCCTTAAAACATGATATGAACAATCATCTACATACAATATCCGGATATATGCAGGTTGAAGAATATACAAAGGCGAGGGAATATGTAGAGAAGATTGCAGGGGAGATAAGCGCTATAAAGTCATTCCATTCAGGAAATTCTACTGTTGATGCGCTGATTGGAAGTAAGACTGCACTGGCTGAGATGAGTGGCATTGTAGTCAATACAGATATGGAAGTGCCGCATGAATTGAAGATAGCAGATAGAGATTTGACTGTACTGATCGGCAATTTATATGACAATGCCATTGATGCAAATTTGAGTGTTGCGGATAAGGACAGTCGGTTTATTAATATAAAAATCATGTTTGATGCAGGGAATCTGTTACTACTATTTGAGAACGCTGCACCAGATGAAAACAGAGTCGGAGATACACATGTCTGGGCCACGACAAAAGAGGACAGTTTTGTACATGGATTTGGAATAAAAAATATTGACAGGGTCTTGCAGGAGTATGGTGGTTATTGTGAAAGGGAACTAAAGAATCATGTCTTTCGATGCAGAATTCGGATACCCGGTAAATAGTGCTCAGCATTTTGCGTTCGAAATGTGGAAATCTACGTCTAAAACATATTTTTCTTGTTTCTTACAGTATACTGAACAGAAACAATTGAAAAGTATGCTTGGAATAAAAATACCGGAAGGAGCGTTGTCAGTCTATGAGAATAGCAATTTGTGAGGACAACAGGGAACATACAGAAATCCTGGAAGAAATGGCAAAACACTGGGCAAAAAAGGCGGGAGAACAGATTGTGATCGGATGTTATCAGTCCGCAGAGCAGTTTCTTTTTTGTGTAAAGGATGAACCTCATTATGATCTTGCTTTTTTGGATATTCAAATGTCGAAAATAGACGGATTGCAGCTGGCGAGGATGATTCGTAAAGAAGACAAGCTGATTTTTCTCGTGTTTACAACAGCCTTGAAAAAATATGCGCCAAAGGGATACGAAGTGTCAGCTTTTCGGTATCTGATCAAGCCTTTGCAGGAGAGTGAGGTTTTTCAGGTATTGACGGAGGCCAGCCGGATGATTGGGGAAAGGAAAAGGGAAACGATTATTGTAACCAGAGGCGATGAGTCTCGGAGAGTCTTTAAAGATGAAATTTATTATATCGAAGTAGATAACCATCATATCATTCTGCATTTAAAGGAAGAGACGATTCGGTTTAAGGCAAAGCTGAAAGAGTTTGAGACACAATTTAGGGAGCCACAGTTTTGTAAATGTCACCGCTCTTATATTATAAATCTGAAATACTCAGGTAAAATTTCAAGAGAGGGAGTAGAAATTGATGGCAAGGGGACATTGCCCATAAGCAAGTCACGCTGGGAGCCTCTAAACCATTGTTACATGGAGTATTATATGGTATAGAAAAAAACATAAAATAAAGAAATAAACAATATACATCCTGAAATGAACAATTGACGCTTCTTTTCGTTGTGTATGCAGATTTATTGCTATACTTATTTTGCGAAAGACATAGAACACTCGAATGCTGTTGGTTTATTCCAACAAACTAAGGTGTAATAGCAAAAAAATAAACGAGGAGAAAAAATCATGAAAAAGAAATATGCACTTGTAGTCGTGACAGTTCTGGCAATGGGAATGACTGCTTGTTCCTTGGAGCCAAAGGAGGGAGTAGCAGCTCCGGAAGCTGCAGTTGAACAGAAGGCAGTTGGAGAAGAAAATCCAGAAACAGAAACTGTGATAGCAGGAATCACAGAAACAGAAGTTATAGAAACGGAAACTCCTGAGACAAATGCCGCCATGGATAATGGAAAAGAGGTTTCATCCACAGAGGAAATAATGGCCGGAGACCCTCTAGTAGCAATGGTTGACAGGTATGAAGATAACATAATTGTGTTAAGAGATTTGGATGATGAGGATATTATTTATTATTTTTCTACTGAGGACGCCCAAGTGATAGAAGGGGATACGCCCATTGTTGCCGGGAATATAGTGGAAATCACTTACAAGGGAGTGCAGGGTGACGAGGAGCATCCGGGCACGGCTGTAAAGGTCGTAGCAGAGTCCATGATGTACAAAAAGGAGGAATGAGGTGCAAAAAACTGCATGGGATAGTCCGGTTTACAAAATTACCTGCCCCTCTAAATTGGGGGCAGGTAAGCTAAATAGGTGAAGATTATTTATTATAGACATACTCAATCATACTCTGCAATATCATAAATCAGCTTTTCTGAAGCTTCCCAGCCAAGACAAGGGTCGGTAATGGATTTGCCATAGATACCTCCGCCTACCTTCTGAGCGCCCTCTTCAATATAACTTTCTATCATAACGCCTTTTACAAGCTTATAAATATCCGGGCTGAGTTTTCGGCTGTGCATGACTTCCTTGACGATTCTGATCTGCTGCGCATATTCCTTGTTGGAATTACTATGATTAGCATCAATGATACAGGCGGGATTAACAAGGTCTTGCTCGTTGTACAGCGTAAGCAGAAGCATCAAATCTTCATAGTGATAATTCGGAAGACTCTGTCCGTGCTTATTGGCTGCTCCGCGAAGTACGGCATGAGCCAATGGGTTTCCGGTAGTTTTTACCTCATATCCCCTGTAAGTAAAAGAGTGTGGATGCTGTGCCGCATAAATTGAGTTCAGCATAACGGAAAGAGTGCCGCTTGTTGGGTTCTTCATACCGCTGGCTACGTCAAAACCGCTTACTGTCATGCGATGCTGCTGGTCTTCTACTGAGCGTGCACCGATAGCTACATAAGAGAGGATATCCTCAACATAGCCCCAGTTATCGGGATAAAGCATTTCATCTGCTGCAGTAAGCTCGGATTCTTCTATTGCCCGGATATGCATTTTGCGCATGGCAATCAATCCTGCGGTAAAATCAGGTTTTTTCTCAGGGTCAGGCTGGCTTGTTATACCCTTATAGCCTTCGCCTGTAGTTCTGGGTTTATTTGTATAGATTCTCGGAATCAAAATCAGCTTGTCCTTTACTTTTTCATTGACTTTAGCCAGACGGCTGATATAATCGCATACAGCATCTTCGTTATCTGCCGAGCATGGACCGATGATTACCAGAAATTTGTTGCTTTTACCTGTAATAACGTCGCTGATTTCCTTATCGCGCTGCTTTTTTAATTCAGCAAGGCGTGCCGGAACCGGAAACTGCTCCCGTATTTCAGCCGGAGTCGGTAATTGGTTGACATAATGAAAAGACATATTTAAACACTGCTCCTTTATCTATGTAAATATCTACAGATGCGGCTCCCTCTGGAGACGCTTCTGTTATTATAGTACATCCTCCCAATATTCGCAAGCATTGCTTTTCTCACCATAACCCCCCGCCTTAAGTCTCAACCATTCTCGAAATTCGCAGTGCCGAAATCGTACACAGCAGTGTCTGCACCATCTGGCTTGCAAGCATTCCCCATAGATATCCTTTGATGCCCCAGATGGGAATGGCAAAAAATACGAACGCCAGACGTACAAGCAGACTTATGATGCTGTATATAAAGGTGAGGTGGGTTTTTCCCAGCCCATTCAGAATGCTGTTTAATGTGCTCGCTACATACATAAAAGGGCATATAAAGCTGAGCGTCAGAATGAAGCTTCCTGCAAGTCTGCTGTTATATAAAACCATGCCGGCCATGCGACCGAACAGTAAAAAGAGCAGTGTGCAGCCGAAACCAAGAAGCATGCAATATTTTATGGATTTAATAATTGCTTTTGTTACGGTATTTCTGTTGCCGCTTGCCTCCGCTTCTGATACGATAGGAAGTAACAGAACCGAAATGGAATTGGTGATAGCGGATGGAAACAGAATAAGCGGAAGACTCATGCCGTTTAATACTCCGTAGACGCTTAGGGCATTGGAATTGCTTAGTCCATACAGCATCAGCCTGTTTGGAATAAATACAGCTTCTATACTTTGTAATATATTGATGATGATGCGGTTTGCAGACAGCGGGACGGCAAGCTTAAGTAGATTTTCTGTAATCTTTTTATATACTGTAACCACACTGCCTGGAGAACATGAGAGAACCCGCAGATGGGCGTGTCTGCCGAACAGTTTGAAAGAACGGCATATAATAGCGATGGCGGAGACAAACATGGAAGCGCTTTCTCCGATGACAAGCCCGACAACTGCAAAACTTATGGTAGGAGTCATATTTTTATGTAGGCAGATATAATAGATTAAGTAGACTGAGCCTACCCTTACGACCTGTTCCGATAACTGTGACAGAGCAGGGATTGCGGTTTTCTTTATTCCGTAAAAATATCCGTTTATACAGGAATGAACTGTAGCCATTGGGATTGAAAGTGATATAATACGAAGTAAGGGCGCAGTTCGCTCCTCTAATAAAAAAGATACCGCTATCCATTCCGAATATTTGTAAATAAACGCCATGCAGGCAAAAGAAATGCTCATGGAAATAACAAAGCCGGTCCATAAGGTACGGAATGATGTTTTATAATCATGAGTAGAGGTTTCGCTTGCGACATACTTAGAGATAGCGGTCTGCATACCTGCTACGGTCAGTGAAAAAGAAAGCGCTAACACCGGAGAGGTGAGCTGATATATGCCCATTCCCTCCGCACCGAATACCTTGGAGAGAAAAATACGATAAAAAAAGCCTATGAAGCGGCTTAGAAGTCCGGTGACAGTCAAAATAACGGTTCCGATTAGTAAAGGATTTCTGCGCTGCATAAAACACCAATAAAAAGATTGATTATTTCATAGTATGCGTAAAATGGCAAAAGCAGAACAATGATAAACAGGAAGGAAAAATGTATGAAGAAAAAAGTAGTAGTGGGAATGTCCGGCGGAGTGGATTCATCAGTAGCCGCATATCTGTTAAAAGAACAGGGGTATGACGTGATTGGCGTAACCATGCAGATATGGCAGGATGAAGAAACGGCTGTACAGTCGCAGAATGGCGGCTGCTGTGGGTTGTCTGCAGTCGATGATGCCAGGGCGGTGGCACAGCAGTTAGAGATTCCTCATTATGTTATGAACTTTAAAAGGGAATTTAAAGATAATGTAGTAGACTACTTCGTAGAAGCTTATCTGAAAGGCTTGACGCCGAATCCATGCATTGCCTGCAACCGTTATGTGAAGTGGGAGTCTTTACTGCATAGAAGCTTGGAAATAGGAGCGGATTATATTGCAACAGGGCACTATGCCAGAGTATCAAAACTTCCAAACGGCAGATTCGCTATAAAAAATTCTGCTACTGCTTCTAAAGACCAGACATATGCCTTATATAACCTTACGCAGTACCAGCTTTCGCACACCCTGATGCCAGTCGGAGAGTATACTAAGGAAGAAATACGTAATATTGCAGAAAAGGCAGGGATTCCTGTTGCCCATAAACCTGACAGTCAGGAGATTTGCTTCATTCCGGACAATGATTATGCTTCATATATCGATAAGGCGGCGGAGGGCAGAGTGCCGGGCAGAGGAAATTATGTGACAAAGGACGGCACTGTTCTGGGGGAACATCTTGGCATTACACATTATACTATAGGGCAGCGTAAGGGACTTAACCTTGCTATGGGACATCCTGTTTTTGTCACTGAAATCAGACCGGAGAGTGACGAGGTGGTTATAGGCGAAGCGGAAGATGTCTTTGGAGATACTTTGTACTGTCATAATTTAAATTTTATGGGAATAGAAGATTTGACAGAGCCGAGAGAGGCGCTTGTCAAGATACGCTATGCGCATAAAGGGGAGAGATGTACAATTGAAAAGGTGGGAGAAGATATGGTGAAATGCAGCTTCCATGCGCCTGTCAGGGCGATTACGCCGGGACAGGCGGCGGTATTCTATGAAGACGGATATGTGCTCGGTGGGGGTGTGATTGTTAAATAGATATAGAAATAAACGTTGTGGGTTTGGGTAAGATATATAATCCATCACAGGCACGCTTTCGCTGCGCTCGACCGTAGCGGTACATAACATACCAAAATACGGTATGTAAGTACCGACGGTCTCACAGCACCTGCTTATGGAATATATATCTTACCCAAACTTTCGAGGTTTACATAATTATAGTTATAACTAGGCAATTGTGGAAATCTATTTCAATAGCCAGAACTTGGACTAAATAAACAAAAACGGGGCGTCTCTGCTCCGCAATGAGCCCCGTTTTTGTTTATTTAGTTCAAGTTCGTGACCTACGATAACGGTTTATTACACTATAACTACTATAACTTATGAAACGATGCAGTCCTTTTCTCAAATGTACAGTAATAATCAAACCCACATTCCTTTAAGATACCTGCGACCCTGTCAAAATGGGCAGCGATTCCTTCGGGTGCATGTGCGTCGGAACCGATAGTGATGATCTCGCCGCCCAGCTCTTTATAACGGCGGACGATGGCAGTGCAGGGATTGGCATCACGCAATCCTTTGGAAAGTCCTTTCGTATTTATCTCGATTCCCTTGTCCATGGAAATTATTTTTTTCAAAATCGCATCTATAACATCACGATATTGCTCGTAAGAGTAGCCTTCGTCTCTTCCCGGACCATAGCGGACAACATAATCCAGATGTCCGTAAACATCAAAATTGCTGTAAACCTTTAAATTATCAAGAATTGATTCAAAGTATTCCAGATAACCTTCTTTCTGGCTTCTTCCTTCATAGAAAGCAGGGAAAGCCGGGTCCTGCCCGTTGCAAAGATGGGAAGAGGCTATAATGAAGTCATAGTCGTGGGCTTTTGCAAATGCAGCGTTTCTTTTTGAAAGATAAGGCTGCATTCCGAGCTCAACGCCTAAGCAGAGTTCTATTTTATCTGCGTATTTTTCTTTGTATTTCAGGAAATCATAAATATATGAGTCAGGGTTTAATTCAAAGAATCCGGCAGGAAACTCTGCCATAACGGGATAGTCAAAGTCGTGATGCTCCGTAAAACACATCTGTGTTAAGCCAAGCTCTATTCCTTTCAGTATCATTTCTTCCATAGGCGTATCTGAATCTCCTGAGAAAGAAGAATGAAGATGATAATCGGCGGTAATCGGCATAATAAAGTCTCCTTTCGCTGCATAACCATAATAAAAGCATATGATATTGTTTTTCTGTTAGTGTAGTACATTTTATAAAAATAAGCAAGAAAGATAATTTTTGAAGGAAAACACCGGTTAATAAATGGTATATATGGAAGTTTTATCATAAAGTTCCAAATATTTGTGATTTACATCTTGAATTTTTAGGACAGATTAGGTACAATATCATTACTGACAAAATTTTGCCAATCTGCATTAAACAGTATGGCAAAACGATATAAAATCAATTAATTAGTAGGAGGAAACAAAAAATGGCAGTAAAAGTAGCAATTAATGGTTTTGGTCGTATCGGTCGTCTTGCATTCAGACAGATGTTTGGTGCAGAAGGATACGAAGTAGTAGCAATCAACGATTTGACAAGCCCTAAGATGTTGGCTCATCTGTTGAAGTATGATTCTTCACAGGGCAGATATGAAAAAGGTGACACAGTTTCAGCTGGTGAAGATTCTATCACAGTTGATGGCAAGACTCTTAAGATTTACAAAGAGCCCGATGCTAACAATTGCCCTTGGGGAGAGCTTGGTGTAGACGTAGTTCTTGAGTGCTCAGGTTTCTACACATCTAAGGAAAAAGCACAGGCACATATCAATGCCGGCGCTAAGAAAGTTGTTATTTCCGCTCCTGCTGGAAATGACCTTCCTACAATCGTTTACAATGTAAACCATACAAGCCTGAAGAAAGAAGATACAATTATTTCAGCAGCTTCCTGTACAACAAACTGCCTGGCACCTATGGCAAAAGCTCTTAATGACCTTGCAACAATCAAATCAGGTATCATGAGCACAATCCATGCATATACAGGTGATCAGATGATTCTTGACGGACCTCAGAGAAAAGGTGATTTAAGAAGATCACGTGCAGGCGCTATCAACATCGTTCCTAACAGCACAGGTGCTGCTAAGGCAATCGGTCTTGTTATTCCTGAATTGAACGGCAAACTGATCGGTTCTGCTCAGCGTGTTCCTACCCCTACAGGTTCTACAACTATTCTGGTAGCTACAGTTGAGAAATCCGTAACCAAGGATGAAATTAATGCAGCTATGAAAGCAGCAGCTAATGAGTCATTCGGATACAATGATGAAGAAATCGTATCTTCTGACGTTATCGGTATGAGATATGGTTCACTCTTCGATGCAACACAGACAATGGTAGGCGAAGATAATCTGGTACAGGTTGTTTCATGGTATGATAACGAGAACAGCTACACAAGCCAGATGGTAAGAACAATCAAATACTTTGCTGAGTTGGGTTAATTAGTTCAGACATTAAAAGAATTAAAGTTTAGAATTAATAAGGTCCGGCCTTGTTGGGCCGGACTTTATTTAACATAAGGATGACTCGCGAAGCGTGGCATCCGTTGTTTAATGAAGGAGGAGAATATAAAATGGGGTTGAATAAGAAATCCGTAGATGACATTAACGTAAAAGGAAAACGTGTTCTTGTAAGATGCGACTTTAATGTGCCGCTTAAGAATGGTGAGATTACAGATGAAACCCGTATAGTTGCGGCGCTTCCTACAATTAATAAATTGATTAACGACGGTGGTAAGGTAATTCTTTGCTCACACCTTGGTAAAGTAAAAAATGGTCCTAACGAAGGCGAATCTTTAGCTCCGGTTGCTAAGAGATTATCTGAGAAGCTGGGTAAGGAAGTTAACTTTGTTGCTGACTACAGCGTAACAGGCGAAGCTGCTACGGTAGCTGTTGCAGCTATGAATGAAGGAGACGTTGTACTGCTTCAGAACACACGTTTCCGTGGCGCTGAGGAGACTAAGAACGGCGAAGAATTCAGTAAAGAACTTGCTGACCTTGCTGATGTTTATGTATGTGATGCATTCGGTTCTTCACACAGAGCTCATGCTTCTGTAGAAGGCGTTACTAAGTTTATTTCTGCAAAAGGCGGAGAGAATGCAGTTGGTTACTTAATGCAGAAAGAAATTGATTTCCTCGGAAATGCAGTAGAAAATCCGGTAAGACCTTTCGTTGCAATCCTTGGCGGTGCAAAAGTTGCTGATAAGCTGAACGTAATCAACAACCTTTTGGAGAAATGTGATACACTTATTATCGGCGGCGGTATGGCGTTTACTTTCCTGAAAGCAAAAGGAATGGAAGTAGGCAACTCACTCGTAGATAATGAGAAGCTTGACTATTGTAAAGAAATGATGGAAAAAGCTGAGAAGCTGGGAAAGAAGCTTTTACTTCCCGTAGATACTACAATCGCAGACCACTTCCCGGATCCTATTGACGGACCGATTGATGTAGAAGTAGTAGCTGCTGACAAGATTCCGGCAGATAAAGAGGGTCTGGATATCGGTACTGAAACAGCTAAATTGTATGCTGACGCAGTTAAATCCGCTAAAACAGTTGTTTGGAACGGACCTATGGGCGTATTTGAGAATCCTACTCTGGCAGCAGGTACAATTGCAGTAGCAAAATCTCTTGCTGAAACAGATGCAACTACCATCATCGGCGGCGGTGACAGTGCGGCAGCAGTTAATCAGCTTGGCTTTGCAGATAAGATGAGCCATATCTCTACAGGCGGCGGCGCATCCCTTGAATTCCTTGAGGGTAAGGTGCTTCCGGGCGTAGCTGCAGCTGATGATAAGTAGGATTTATTTTAAAGAAAAAGGAAGGAAATAAGAAAATGGCAAGAAGAAAGATTGTAGCCGGAAACTGGAAGATGAATATGACTCCCAGCGAGGCTGTAAAGTTATGTGGTGAATTAAAGGATTTGGTAAAATCTGATGATGTAGACGTCGTATACTGCGTACCTGCAATTGATATCGTGCCGGTTGTAGAAGCCGTCAAAGGCACAAATGTAGAAGTTGGCGCTGAGAATATGTACTTTGAGGAGAAAGGTGCATATACAGGCGAGATTTCTGCAGCTATGATTAAGGATGCAGGCGCTAAGTATGTTATTATCGGTCACTCCGAGAGACGTGACTACTTCAAGGAAGACGACGCACTTTTAAATAAGAAAGTAAAGAAAGCTCTTGAAGCAGGACTTGTACCGATTCTTTGCTGCGGTGAGACATTGGAGCAGAGAGAAATGGGCGTAACAATGGACTGGATCAGACTTCAGATTAAGTCTGACTTAACAGGCGTTACTGCTGATCAGGTAAAAGGCATGGTTATCGCATACGAGCCTATCTGGGCTATCGGAACAGGTAAGACAGCTACAACAGAGCAGGCTGAAGAAGTATGTAAGGGCATCCGTGACTGTATCGCAGAGATTTATAATGCGGCAACGGCAGATGCAGTTCGTATTCAGTACGGCGGTTCTGTAAATGCAGGCAATGCAGCAGAGCTGTTTGCACAGCCTGACATTGACGGCGGTCTGGTTGGCGGAGCGTCTCTGAAGGCGGATTTTGGGAAGATCGTAAATTATAAATAATAAGTTTTTCTCGAAAATCTGATAGTTGAGAAATGCAGTAAAATAGGGGTATCAAGGGAAAGCAAATCCTTTGATATCCTTTTTTACGTCAATATAGCAAGACAGATAACGCTTGAACTATTATATTAATCACATTATAATTAATATAATATGCTACACAATATATGAAGTTTTATATAATAAAATATAAATGGAGAAAACATATAATGGCGAATGTATTTATTATGGACCACCCTTTGATACAGCATAAAATCGGCTATATCAGACGAATTGAGACAGGAACAAAGGATTTCCGTCAGACAATCAAGGAAATCTCAATGCTCATCTGCTATGAAGCAACAAGAAATCTGCCACTAATGGATGTGGAAATCAAGACGCCTATCTGTGATGCCACAGTAAAAGAACTGTGTGGTAAAAAGATGGCGATAGTGCCTATTCTTCGTGCCGGTCTGGGCATGGTTGACGGGGTTTTGGAGCTGATACCAACTGCCAAAGTGGGGCATATCGGATTGTATAGAGATCCTGAAACTCTCGAACCGGTTGAATATTATAGCAAGCTTCCGGCAGACTGTGCAGAGAGAGAAGTCTTTGTAACAGATCCCATGCTTGCTACAGGAGGTTCTTCCGCGGCGGCTATCCGTATGCTGAAAGAAAGAGGATGTAAAAAGATTCATTTCATGTGTATAATTGCCGCTCCGGAAGGGATTGCAAAAATGCAAGAGATTCATCCGGATGTGGATTTATATGTAGGAGCATTAGATGAAAAACTGAACGAGCACGGCTATATTGTTCCCGGATTGGGAGATGCAGGTGACAGGATTTTTGGAACAAAATAATGAATAAAAGTAGCAAAAATTCCCTATTGTTAAGGCGGGTAATTTTTATATATTTTACTTTACAGCTTATATCATTTGTGGTATATTTGAAATAACATATCTGGGAATCTGAAATTCTGATATATCTATACGACACATCATGCAACCTGAATCCCTTATATGGAAGAAAAATAAAATAAGGGAGGAAGACAAATAGTAAAGCCGGAAGAACTGGAACCGGAGGAGGCGCAGACGATAAGCGTGGCTGAAAAGCCGGGAACCGGAAATATTAAGACAATCGTAGATAAAGTGCGTTTCTGGAAGGGTAAGAAGATACATATTTTAGCAGTCGAGAACCAGAACTATGTGGATTATCAGATGGTGTTGAGGAACATGTTATCAGAAAGCAACGGTTATCATAAACAGTGGAGACAAAAGAGGTATACGCATGAAGAAGCGTGTGATTTAAAAGACGGAGACGAATATTTATCCGGAATGAAGAAAGAAGAGAAGTTTGAACCGATAATAACGCTTGTAGTGTATTTCGGAGGGGAACATCCGTGGGATGGTGCAAGATGTCTGCATGACTTATTGGACATAGACGAAGAGTTTAAAAAGTATGTTACCAACTACAGGCTCAACCTGTATGATTGTCAGGAGCATGACACATTTGAGGAATACCGTACGGGATTGCGTCAGGTGTTTGAGTCGTTAAGGTACTCTAAGGATAATGAGAAGCTTAAAGAGATAATGGAAGAAAACAAAGAGGTATACAGCAGCATAGACAGAGAAACCAGAGACATTCTTGAGGTAGTGGCAAATATAAAGATACCTGAGAA
This sequence comes from Lachnospiraceae bacterium, assembly GCA_029062885.1. Lineage (GTDB taxonomy): Bacteria > Bacillota > Clostridia > Lachnospirales > Lachnospiraceae > UBA3282. Next base: position 15,149 of record JAIDPH010000291.1, on the reverse strand, counting down.
GTTTAAGACAGTTGAAGAAGGAAGGGAAAGGTACGATATGTGTAAAGCGTTTGAGGATATGAGACAGGAAGGATATGAAGATGGAATAAGTAAAGGAATAGAGCAGGGAATCCGTATATTGATACAGACATGTCAAGAATTGGGACTGACCGCAGATTCCATTATGGAAAAGTGCGCGGAGAAATATGAAATGTCAAGGGAGATTGCAGGAAAGTATGTAAAGGAATACTGCATTTGCAAATGACATTGTTCAATCCGGAAACAAAGGAGGTTCTAAATTGGTACGTAACAGAACATTATTATTGATTGCAGGTATAGTATGGATGATTGCGGGTTTTAACGTTTTGCGTATTGGTTTAATAGCGTATGCAGGCAACTTATCTATTTTTAATATATTGTGCTCATCGGTTGTATTTGCGATATTCTGGTTTATGATATTCAGCAGGCTGGTTATTAAGCATACAAAACGTATAAAAGAATATACAACGGAGAGGCAGTATTTCTGGAATTTTTTTGATTTGAAATCATTTTTTATAATGGCTTTTATGATAACATTCGGAATTATAATAAGAGTGTTTAAATTAATGCCGGATGTTTTCATAGCTGTTTTTTATACGGGACTCGGACTGGCATTAACTTTGGCGGGTATTAAATTTAGCGTCAACTATATTCGGTATGATAAATAATAAAAATGAAAATTCAAAATGAAAAACTATGAATCGTCGCTTTCAGGCGGCGATTTTTCTGTTGACAACAAATCTAAAATTGTATATAGTGAGTATATACAATATTCGAATATTCACAATAAAGGAAAAACCATATGGACATTATTATCAGTAACATCTCAGGTGTGCCTCTTTATGAGCAGATAGAAGAGCAGATTAAGAGGCAGATTATGACAGGCGAGTTGCGCGAGGGGGAGGCGCTTCCCTCTATGAGAATACTTGCTAAAGAACTGAAAATCAGCATTATCACAACAAAGCGTGCCTATGAAGATCTTGAAAGAGACGGATTTATCGTATCTGTTACAGGCAAGGGTAGTTTTGTAAAGGGCATAAACAGTGATATCGTTAAGGAAAATATGATGTTTGACATTCAGGAACTTCTTGAAACAGCCGTGGATAAGGCTGTTGTAGGCAAGGTCAGCCTTAACGAGTTACAGGAGATGCTTAAGCTTCTATACGAAGAAAAGGAAGGATAAGACATGGAAGAGACAGCAAATGTAATTGAAATTAAAGGTGTGACAAAGGATTATGGTGATTTTAAACTGGATAACATAAGCTTCGCTGTACCGGAAGGCTCGGTATGCGGATTTATCGGGCAAAACGGCGCAGGAAAGACAACCACGATACGAATCATTTTAGATGCCATTAACAGAGACTGCGGAGAAGTTTATCTGTTTGGAAAAAGCATAGATAAAGATTCGGCTGCGCTTCGCGAAGATATCGGAGTTGTTTTTGACGAAATGGGATTTCATGATTTTTTAACAGCCAGACAGATTAATACGATCATGAAAAATGTATATAAAAACTGGAATGAGGAAAAATATTTTGATTATTTGAAACGTTTTTCACTCCCCACGAAGAAAACCTGCGGTTCTTTTTCGCGTGGTATGAGGATGAAGCTTCAAATTGCTGTGGCGCTTTCTCATGAAGCTAAGCTGCTTATTATGGATGAGCCTACCAGCGGGCTGGACCCAATCGTAAGAAATGAGATGCTTCAGATTTTCCGTGAATATGTAGTCAAAGAGGACCATACGATTCTTTTATCTTCCCATATTACGGGAGACTTGGAAAAACTGGCGGATGAGGTCGTATTCATTGACGGCGGTAAAATAGTGCTGCAGGGGAATAAAGATGAAATACTTGAGAAACATGGGATTTTGCGATGTAAAAAGGATGAAATGGGGACTATAAGCGAATCTCTGATTGTGTCATCAGACATTTCAAGTCTTGGAGCCGAGGTTTTGGTAAATGACAAAAAAGCAGCAGAAAACTTATATCCGGAAATGGTAATAGAGCCGGCGGGACTTGATGAGATTATGATATATTATGTAAACCGAGAAAAGGGATTCAATGCAGCGGAAAGGCAGGGTTAAGTATGAAAGGATTATTGATTAAAGATTTTTTCTGCCTGAAAAAGCAACTGGTCAACTATGGATTTATTATTGTCGGGGTTATTGTGATTTCCGTTATGTTTATCTTAAGTTATAACTTTGGAAATATTCACGACGGATTTGCGCAGATAATGAAGTCTGATCAGAATAATGAGACATCTGTAATGCGTATTGCAAGAAGCGCGATGCTGATATTCATGCTGATTCCGCTCGCGTGTACTGCAGATGTGGTAAATTTGTTTACGGATGACGAAAAGGCATCTTTTTATAAGGTGGCTGCGTCATTTCCGGTTTCTGTCGGTAAAAGGGTGGCTTGCAGATTCATAGCTGCTTATTTATTCATTGCCATTGGCGTGGCGGTTGATGTTTTAATGACTGTTATTTTATCATTTATGACAGAAATCATTTCTTTTGGAATGTTTTGCAGTGTGATTGTATCCTTTGCATCGCTGATATTGATGTATATCAGTATATTTATTTTACTGGCTTATTTAATGGGGAGCGAAAAAATCACATATGCAGCCGTGATTCCGTTGTTGATAGGGGTAGCGGTTTATGCAGCCGCTAATTTTGGTAAACTAAATGATTTTATAACCGGTGTTAATGACGATGCCCTTATAGAACTATATGATCAGGCAACGGAATTCATCTTCCATAAATCATATATTCTGTTTATAGCTGCAATAATCATTTCCGGCGTAAGTTATTTTGCGGCAGTGTATATAGCCGGAAGAAAGCGGGGTGTGGCATAATGGCAGGATTGTTATATAAAGACTTTATCGGGATCAATGGGAAACGGATTGTAAGTATACTGATTGGCGCTACGTTGCTGTTTCTGATATTAAGGTTTGTATTTCCGGGAAATGTGGACACGGTTGTGGGATTTGGCATGGTTGAAAACGAAGCGGGAGAACTGGTGGAAATGACAGCCGGAGATCTTAGGGATTCTTTTCTGGTAATGATACCTATGCTTTTAATAGCCTGTGGCATGGTGCTGCCCTCCACATGGACGACGGCTATCTGTAGAAATGACGAAAAGAATAAAACGAGACAGTTCACCGGAACGCTGCCACTTGATAAAAATGCATATATCGCATCAAAATACATATTTATCGGTATTGCTGTCTATGTCTTGTTTTCGCTGGAAACGGCGTGGATCATGATATTTAACAGTGTGGCGGGAAATAACAACTGTAGTGAGCTAATTGCGGCCATTTCCCAATTGTTGATAGTATTCAGCGGTCTCTCTCTTTTGCTAGCATCTATAGAACTGCCGTTTTTCATTACTCTTGGAATGAAAAAGGGAGGAATACTAAAGACTGCCATCGTAGAGGGACTTGCTTTTCTGGCGATAGCGTATCTGTTCTTCGGAAATCTGAAAGTTTTTGAGAATTTTGATATCGTTGTTTTTGTAGACTGGTGTAAAGAACACTTAGTTGTTGTAGTGCTTATTTCCATTATTTCTCCGATTGTGGATATTTTCGTTTTTTGGCTTTCCTATCGGATTACCTGCAGAATCAATCAAAACAGGGAGGTGGAAATTGATGGATAGAAAATCTGAGACAAAGAGACTTATGCTTTATCTGGCGTTTGCATTCGGTTCAACATGGGTTATCTTTTTTACTTATATTCTTTCGGGTAATATCTGGGCGGAGATTTCCGCTATGGATCAGTTTATAAGTCTTGGAATGCTATGTCCGGCTTTGGCAGCGTTACTCACAAGATATGTAACAAAAGAAGGATTTGCAGTCACAGGTAAAGACTCAATGCTTCTCGAAATCAGTTTTAAGGATAAAAAGTGGCTCTATTTTGTGCTTGCAATGTTCCTGCCCTGGCTCTACATTGAACTTGGAAATGCTTTAACTCTTATTATTGCTCCGAATGCTTTTGATATCAATAAACCGGAGCTCTTGGAATTAGCAGATAACGAACGGGCGATAATCTATATACAGCCGATAGCAGCCATTGTTTCCGGCGTGGTAGTATCTTTTGCGGCTTTTGGTGAAGAAGCCGGCTGGCGGGGATATATGATGCCTAAGATGATAAAATTATGGGGCGTTAGAAAAGCGGTTATAATCGGCGGAATATTGTGGGGAATATGGCACTGGCCGTTAACCTATGTCGGGCATAATTTCGGCATCGGATACTTTGGATATCCGTTTACGGGATTTGCAAGTATGTGTGCTATGTGCGTGTTTATGGGGATTATCCTCACCTATGTGACTTGCAAATCCGGCTCCATCTGGCCTGCAACGATCCTCCATGCGGTAAATAACGCGTCGCCGTCTGTGCTTCAGTATTTTATAAATTATGAAAAAGTGGACGGGTGGCGTTCTGACAGTGTGGTAATATTCTTGATCAGTTTTTTTCCGATAATGGTGATTGGGGGATTTATTTTTATTACTGGGAAAATCGGTGATAAATTAAGATAGCTAATTACTTCATGTTGGTTTTGTATTTAATGGAAGTTTTAGTGAAACCATATTTTGGGCATATTTGATAGGGGAGGGGTAGACGAAAATTCATATTCTGTGTTATACTTGCCACGCGGGATACTTTATTTCAGGTTGAATATTTGTTTGGCGATTAAAATATAATGCAGAACAGGTACCTTTGGTTTTAAATATTCAGTTGTAACATATGAAAAAACAAGAGAAACAAATGTGACCTAATGTATTAGAGAGGTAGGTAGAATGGTTTTTTCCAGTTTATTATTTGTTTTTATCTTTCTCCCAGTGGTTATGATTTTATATTTTCTTTCTAAAGAGGAGTACAGAAATTATATCTTACTTGTGGCAAGTTTGTTGTTTTACGCGTATGGTGAGCCAAAATTCATTTTTGTAATGATTGGGTTAATAATAATTAATTATGGAATAGCTTTATGGATTGACTTGCAGAAGAGAAGAAAATTTTATAAATTCGCCAGAAACCTATTGATTATTGATATATTAATAAATATAGGAATTTTATTCATCTTTAAGTATTTGGATTTCACAATTTCCACATATAACTTTCTATTCCATAGGAATTTGAATGTCATTGGGGTGGCTTTGCCAATAGGAATTTCCTTCTTTATATTTCAAGCATTATCATATGTAGTTGATGTTTACAGAGGAACGGTTGAAGTTCAGAAGAATCTTTTGTATGTAGCATTATATATTTCATTCTTTCCACAATTAATAGCCGGGCCGATTGTAAGATATTCAACTATAGCAGAACAGATTTCCCGCAGAGTATGCAATTTGGAAAAATTTGCAGAAGGAGGCAGAAGGTTTTTATTGGGTTTTGCCAAAAAAGTAATTCTTGCAAATAATCTATCCGTAATTGCGACTGAAATTTTTATTAAGGATATACAAACGACAAATCCCTTATTGCTCTGGGTGGGATCAGTATGTTATTCACTCCAGATATTTTATGACTTTTCAGGCTATTCAGACATGGCAATAGGCTTAGGAAAGATATTCGGATTTGAATTGGAGGAGAACTTTAATTATCCGTATATTTCCAGGTCGGTAACGGAATTTTGGAGAAGATGGCATATTTCATTGGGACAGTGGTTTAGAGATTATCTTTATATACCTCTGGGAGGCTCTAGGGTAGCAGTTCCCCGGCACATATTCAATATGTTTGTAGTATGGGCTTTAACAGGAATATGGCATGGTGCAAGGTATACATTTATTGTCTGGGGATTGGGGTATTTTATCCTTCTGGTTATTGAGAAGTATTTAGTTAAACCGGAAAAGAGAAAAAATAGATTTGTGAAGATAATCTGGCAGATAGTGCTCCTTCTTTGTGTTAATTTTGGATGGGTGATTTTTAATTCTGGTGGAATAAGAAGTGGGTTTACATATTGCGCCGCAATGTTGGGAATATACCATAATCCGTTTGTTGTTGATGGAGCAATAATTCGGTATGCAAGAGAGTATGGTTTTTTTATAATCGCAGGAATACTTTTTGCAACGCCGATAGCGGGTATGATAAGCTCAAAAATAAAAGGAAGCAGACTGGAGAGTTTAGCAGATGTCGTTATCCCGGTTGGATATGGTTTTGTGTTTTTGTGGGCTGTATCATACATTATTCTTGGAGCACATAATCCGTTTATATATTTTAATTTTTAGGAGAGTTTTAGATGAAAAGAAAAAATAAAATTTCGACGATAGCTTTTACTATTGTATTTATCTTGCTGACAGCTGTGACTGGCATTGTAAGTTTTGTTAAGCTGGTAAAATTTTATGTTAATGATGAGGTTGACTATAATGAATGGACTGCTGATTTAGGAAATAAATTTGAAACGGATATTGCCACATCCTTTTTTGAAAAGTTCGAGTTTGTAAATTTAAATGGAGCCATGAGGAATTTACTTGAGCAGAAGGAGATGAATGGTGTTATTAAATTGAATAATGGATATTTGATGACTGCGGTAGGATATGTTGATGATGAAACCCTACAATATTATGCCAATAAGGTCGCTTTGTTTGATTCATATTTGATAAACAGAGGAACAAAATTGGTTTATGCGCTGACACCATATATATCTTGTAAATATGATCCTCAATTACCCACAGGAATTGAGGATTACGGAAATGATAATGCAGACAGGCTGATGTCTATGCTGGAGACGGCTGGTATTGATATAATTGATTTCAGAGAGGCTATGCATGAAGATGGGATTAATCAATATGACATGATGTATAAAACGGATCATCATTGGAATACAGAAGCAGGATTTTATGCTTATGGAATTTTAGAGGACTATATTATTAACGAGACCGGATGTAATGTTGATGAACGGATTTCAAACATAAATAATTATACAATAACAAAATACGAAGAATGGCATTTGGGTGCAAACGGACAAAGAACCGGAAGATATTATGCTGGAATAGATGATTTTGATTTGATTATTCCTAACTTCGAAACATCAATACAAAGAGAGGATGGTACTGTCGGTAATATGCAGGACATTGCCATAAATATGGAACCACTTGAGAAAAAAGAGTATACTTCCCGATATACATATGATTTGGTCTTAGGAGCTTCTCTGGGACATTTTGTGAATTTAAACAGTGAGAATGATATAAAGGTGCTAATTATTACTGATTCGTTTGGAAAAGCAGTTTGTCCTTATCTTATGATGGGATTTTCTGAAATCTATTATATTCGCGACTGGGATGTTTCCGAGATTACCCCAGATTTTATTGAATCATATGATCCTGATGTTGTAATTTTACTGTACTATCTTCCAAATGCAATGTGGGATAATCTATATAATTTTCAGAACTTTATTGATGAAGAATAGGGCAAAAAGCTTGTTCCCACGAGCAATGAGCCAAGTGACTGCTTACATACTGATTTTTCCATAACGTAGTTGTAAAATATAGACAATATCATAAGCAGGTGCTATGGAGCCGCCGGTACTTGGCGAGGTTCTTTCGAGCCTAGTACCGCTGCGAGCGACAATGCAGCGCAAGCGTGCCTGCGTTGATTTGTCTATATTTTACAACGGATGTCTTGAAAATCTTAAGTTTTTTCATATCTTCCTACCCCCAAGCATAAAGTATTAGAGACAAGAGTGTGACAAGCTGTCACACATCAGCCGGCAAACAATCAGTTTGTCAAGTCTTTCATTGCTTTCTCAGGGAGGAAACAGAATATGTATGAAATGAAAACAGCAGCAGAAACTATCAGACTGTTAAAGTCTGATCGAGAAAAGGGATTGGACAGGCGTGAAGTAATTGAACGGAACGCCAGACAGGGCGCCAATCGGCTGAAAGAGCAGGAAGGGAAGAGCAACTGGCAGATGATATTGGAGCAGCTGAATGATCCGTTGATTCTGATTTTGATTGCCGCTATGGCGATTTCGGTTCTGCTCGGAGAGATTGCTGATGCCGCTATAATTATTACGGTAGTGATCTTAAATGCAGCAATAGGCGTCATTCAGGAAGGAAAGGCAGGAAAAGCAGTAGAAGCGCTGAAGAAAATATCTGCTCCGCAGGCTGTTGTTATAAGGGAGGGAAAGACAGCAAAAATATCCGCAGAAGAGCTGGTTGTCGGTGATATTGTGGTTTTGGAAGCAGGAAATATGGTTCCGGCAGATTTGCGTCTTATTGAATCACAGGGCATTCAGATAGAAGAGTCTACCCTAACAGGAGAGTCTGCACCTGTTGAAAAAGACGCCGATTTTATAGAAACAGTTCAGGGTGACAACAGTCATGCTAATATGGCTTATATGTCTACATTTGTCACAAGAGGCAGAGGTAAAGGAATTGTAACTGCAATCGGTATGGATACCAGAATCGGTCATATTGCAGACATGCTTCATGAAACCAAGGAAAAACTGACACCGCTGCAGGTGAAATTGGGAGAGCTTGGAAAGGTCTTAAGTATTCTGGCAGTAGCAATCTGTGCACTGCTTTTTGTGATAGCCGTACTTCAGAAGCGTAACGTCGGAGAGATGCTTATTACTTCTGTGTCATTAACTGTGGCGGCAGTGCCGGAGGGGCTTCCTGCGATTGTTACAATCGTGCTGGCACTTAGCGTGTCCCGTATGGTACGTGCCAAGACAATTGTGAGAAAATTGTCGTCAGTGGAGACTCTGGGGGCGGTAGAAGTAGTATGCTCGGATAAAACGGGCACTCTGACCCAGAATAAAATGACGGTTACAGAATGTTATATTGATGGCAGGATGATAGAAAAGGAGAGATTTTCACGTATTTTTACTGATAAGCTGTGGCAGGATGAGGAGCAGATGAAAAGCAGCATCGGACAGTTTATGTTAGGTTGTATTCTGTGTAATGATGGAGACTATTCTATAGAGGGAGATTTTGGAGAACCTACGGAAATGGCGCTCATTCATATGGCGGCTGACTGTAATGTTCCGATTAAAATGCTTAGAAAACGGTTTTACAGAGAAGATGAAATGGGGTTTGATTCCGACAGAAAGATGATGACCACCTGCCACAGGATGAATATGGGTGAAGGCAGCCGTACTGTCTCTTACTCTAAAGGCGCAGCAGAGAAAATTTTGGATTGCTGCTCTTACTTCTATCAAAATGGTAATAAATGCACTATGTATGAAAGCGACAAAGCTTCAATAAGTCATATTTTGGATAGGCTGATGAATGATGGCAGGAGAGTTCTGGCAATCGCTATGGAGCCGGATGGTAAAATGCAGGAGAAAAATATGGTATTCTTAGGATTGGTAAGTATGCAGGACCCGGTCAGACCGGAAGCCATAGATGCCGTGGAAGATTTTAAGAAGGCAGGCGTGGAAACTGTAATGATTACCGGAGACCATCGTAATACTGCATTTTCCATTGCCAAGCAGCTTCATGTTGCATCCTCGGTCAGGGAGTGTATAACCGGCAGGGAACTTGATGAGATGGGAGAAGAGGAATTTCTTGGAAAACTGCCTAAGCTCAAGGTATTCGCCAGAGTGACGCCGGAGCATAAGGTAAAGATAGTCAATGGATTTAAAAAACTTGGTAAGACGGCAGCGATGACAGGAGACGGCGTAAACGATGCACCTTCCCTACAGGCGGCGGATATTGGAATTGCTATGGGAAAAAATGGTACAGATGTTGCAAGGAATGCGGCGGATTTTGTTTTAATGGATGACAACTTTGCGACGATACACCTTGCCATCAAAGAAGGCAGGGGAATCTATGAAAATATCAGAAAGTCCGTGCTTTTTCTGCTTTCATCCAATCTGGGCGAGATTATGACGATGCTGGTGACGATTATTGCAGGATTTCCAAGCCCTCTTAAGGCAAGCTTTATTCTCTGGATTAATCTGATTACTGATTCTCTTCCGGCACTGGCGCTTGGAGTGGACGATAATGAGACGGAACTTTTAATGAAAGAACCGCCCAGAAAAAAGGGAGAATCCCTTTTTGCCAAAGGCGGACTTATATGCGTAATCTGTTATGGGCTTGTAATCGGAGGCGTAAGTCTGGCAGCATTTCTTAAAGTGCCATATGACAGACTGATTGCTGAAAATCTGCCGGTTAGTTTACATAATATAGTTGAAAGTTATCGGATTTCATCCGTTTTGGCTAAAGCGCAGACACATGCATTTATGGTACTTGGGATGAGCCAGCTTTTTCATGCGGTAGGTATGCGTGATGTGAACCGTTCCATTTTCCGCATGAACCATAAGGATAATCCGTTTATGCTGTTTGCGGTGGCGTTAGGGTTGTTTTTACAGTTCATTGTGACGGAGATAAATCCATTGATAGCATTGTTTGGAACAGTGAAACCTACGGTAATAGAGTGGCTGCAGTTGCTTGCGTTGTCATTAACTCCGGTAATCGTGCACGAACTGCTGGTGGCTGTATATCATGGACACAGACAAGAGTAAATGAACTTAAGTTTATAATAAGGTTAATACAGCCAGTAATATAAGAAACATACCGCTGAGCCATGAAAGGTCAATGGAAAATTTTTTGGATACAAGCATACCAAGCAGAAGGCCTGCCATAAAGAGCAGAAAATGAAAAAGAACTGCTAATAAGAAAAACAATGGCATGGAAGATACCTGACAGGAAAACGCCATGCTGGCAAGTATACTGTCAAGCGACAAAGCAAGGCTTAAGAAAAAAGCTTCTTTAGCGCTTAAAAATTGTACATCCTGTTTATTGGCGTCCTCAGGTGAAAAGTATATGGTGAAAATTATATTCAGCTGCTTTATTCTGCATGCCCAGTTGCCGACGGTATCTGAATACTTTCCGGAGAGGTGACGGATGAGGCTTTCCAAAAGTTTGGCACAGCCAAGAAAAAACAGAATCAGAAACGAGAGAGTGGAAAAAAGCGCTGTGGGAACAAGAGAAAAGATTAAGGCGCCTGCCTTTGTCATAATAGTGATGCATATAGATGGAATGAAAACAAGAAGAAGCATTGCAGCAGGTTTTATATGAACTCTTCCGGCGCCGTAGGCAAATCCCGCACTCAAAGAGTCGATAGAGACGGCAAACATAAACAGCAGCACAGGCATAATTGTAATAAACATTATAATCCTCCTTTCATACTTAAGCCTGCGTAACTTAATTATATAATATGTAAATATTTGTAAATTGACTACTGTACGCTTAGCCTGAAAAATGGTAATATGTATATGTAGGCTGTAAACAAGGAAAAAGCGAAGGAGAATGCGTATGGAACTTATGTTTATCGGGGCGGATCACGAAGTTACCGGCAGCTGCCACTATCTTCGGGTCAATGATAAAAATATCTTAGTTGATTATGGAATGGAGCAGGGAACTCAGAGATTTGAAAGTTGTGAACTGCCTGTGGATGCCGCGCTGATAGACTATATATTTCTTACGCATGCGCATATAGATCATACAGGAATGCTGCCGTTCCTGTATGCGAGAGGTTTCCGCGGAAATGTATACACCACGGATGCTACGGCTGATTTGTGCAGTATCATGTTAAGAGACAGTGCGCATATTCAGATGCAGGAAGCCGAATGGAAAAATCGAAAAGCAAAAAGAACCTCGGATAATATGGTGATTACGCCTCTTTATACTATGGAGGATGCGGATGGGGTAATCAAGAGACTGGTGCCCTGTTCATATAACAAGAAAATAAACGTATGCGAAGGAGTCGATATACGTTTTACGGATATAGGACATTTATTAGGTTCGGCAAGTATCGAAGTCTGGGCGACGGAAGATGGAATTACCAAGAAACTGGTATTTTCAGGAGATATCGGTAATGTCAATCAGCCGCTTATCAGAGACCCACAGTATACTAAGGATGCCGACTATGTCATTATGGAATCTACATACGGCGACAAATATCATGGTGACGGAAACCCTGATTATATACCGGAGATGGTTAAAATTCTAAAGAGAACTTTTGATAAGGGCGGAAATGTGGTCATACCTTCTTTTGCAGTTGGAAGGACACAGGAAATGCTGTATTTTCTGCGTCAGATTAAGGAAGACAGGCTTGTTACCGGACATGAAGATTTTCCGGTATATGTAGACAGCCCGCTGGCAGTGGAAGCGACAGGCATATTCCAGAACAACAGTATGGAGTGCTTTGATGAAGAAGCGCTTGAGCTTATGAAAAAAGGAATTAACCCAATCACGTTTCCGGGGCTTCATCTAGCCATTACGAGCGACGAATCCAAGGCAATCAATTTTGAGAATGAGCCGAAGGTCATTATCTCTGCATCAGGTATGTGCGAGGCAGGACGTATAAGGCATCATTTAAAGCATAATTTATGGAGACCGGAATGTACGATACTTTTCGTCGGATATCAGGCTGTTGGAACACTTGGAAGGGCTATCGTGGAGGGCGTGAAGGAAGTTAAGCTTTTTGGTGAAACGATTGAGATACGGGCAAAAATTGAAAAACTTGTGGGTATGAGCGGGCATGCCGATAAGGCAGGTCTGTTGCGGTTCATAAACGGTTTCGAGAAAAAACCTGACAGAGTCTTTGTTGTACACGGAGAGGACAGTATATGTAAGATTTTTACGGAATGTCTGAAAATAGAGCATGGACTTAATGCTTATGCGCCATATAGCGGAACCAGATACGATTTAATAGAAGGCAGGTTTATCTATGAGGCAGAGCCTGTAGCAGTGAAGAAGAAAGCGCATGGCATTTCCGATGTATTCGCAAGACTTGTGGCAGCAGGTCAGAGGCTTTTGGCGGTCATTAAAAAGAATGAAGGCGCCGCTAATAAGGATTTGGCAAGGTTTGCCGACCAGATTAACGCACTTTGCGATAAGTATGAAAAATGATAAAGAGAGGAGCTTGGTATATAGATGAGTCTGGCAGACAAAATCTTTATAAATATGTGTAGGGATATTCTGGAGAATGGAACAAGCACTGAGGGGGAAAAAGTAAGACCTCATTGGGAGGATGGTACGCCGGCGTATACGGTGAAGAAATTCGGCGTAGTGAACAGGTATGATTTGTCCAAGGAATTTCCGATAATTACCCTGCGCAGGACTGCATTGAAGAGTGCAACCGATGAGATGCTGTGGATATGGCAGAGTAAGTCCAATAATATTCATGACCTGCACAGCCATATCTGGGATGAATGGGCGGACGAGGAAGGCTCCATTGGAAAAGCATATGGCTATCAGATGGGTGTGAAGCATCAGTACAAGGAAGGTATGATGGATCAGGTGGACAGAGTTATTTATGACCTGAAAAACAATCCCTTCAGCAGGCGTATTATGACAAATATTTACGTACATCAGGATTTACATGAAATGCGGCTTTATCCGTGTGCGTACAGCATGACCTTCAATGTTTCGCAGAAAAAGGGCGATGATAAGCTGACTTTAAATGCAATTCTGAACCAGCGTTCTCAAGACGTGCTTGCCGCAAATAACTGGAATGTGGTGCAGTATGCAGTGCTTGTGCATATGCTGGCGCAGGTTTGCGATATGCAGGTCGGTGAGTTTGTTCATGTAATTGCAGATGCACATATTTACGACAGGCATATTCCGATTATTAAGGAGCTGATTGAAAGACCTGTTTATGAAGCTCCGATTTTTACATTGAATCCGGAAATTAAGGATTTCTATCAGTTCACCAGAAATGATGTGAAGCTGGAAAATTATGTGACAGGTCCTCAGATAGAGAATATACCGATAGCAATATAGTACCAGTAAAAACTGTGCTATGGCAGGAGAGTATATCAAAAGGTCAGGAAAAAAAGATGAATATGATAGTAACAGTAGACAATAACTGGGCAATTGGAAATAAGGGCGGGCTGCTTGTGCGCATTCCAAACGATAATAAGGCGCTCAGGCAGGAGACAGCCGGTAAGGTGGTTGTTCTGGGCAGAAAAACCTTAGAGACCTTTCCACAGGGAAAGCCGCTTGCAGGCAGTACAAATATCGTTCTCTCCACCAATTCCAATTATCAGGTGAAGGGCGCGGATATCGTGCATAACCTTGAAGAACTGTTTGAAGAATTGAAGAAGTACAATGATGATGAAGTTTATATAATCGGAGGCGAAAGTGTTTATCGCATGATGCTGCCTTACTGTGATGTGGTACATGTAACGAAAATCGACCATAACTATGAGGCGGATGCTTATTTTCCAAATCTGGATATGCTTAAGGAGTGGGAGATTACTGCAGAAGGCGAGGAACAGACATATTTTGATATTGCATACGAATTTGTGAAGTATGAGCGTAGGGCACGAACTTAGTCAAAATAAAAAACAGGAGAAAGAAGCATGAGTGAGCACAAAACTAAATTTACCTCAAAGTTGGAGAATCAGGCGGTTTCTATTCTGCTTGCAAAAGATGAACTGGAAAAGAAGAATGAAGAGCTGGAGCGCGCTATAAATGATGCTGCTAATGCGGGACGTGCCAGAGACATATTTCTTGCAAATATGTCGCATGAGATTAGGACGCCGATTAATACGATGCTCGGTTTAAATGAGCTGATTATCCGGGAGAGTCAGGATGAAACGATCAGGGGATATGCGCTTGATATAAAGAATGCAGGGAACATCCTTCTTTCGCTTGTCAGCGATATTCTGGATTTCTCTAAGATTCAGTCGGGAAAGATGGAGCTGCTTGACGGAATTTATGATATAAGCTCCCTTTTGAATGATTTAATCAACAGCATTACGATTCCCCTGCGAAGGAAAAAGCTTCGTCTTACATTAGACGTTGCATCTGATGTGCCCGATAAGCTGTCCGGTGATGAGATTCATTTAAAACAGATAATAGGAAATCTTTTATCCAATGCCGTGAAATATACTAAGGAAGGCACAGTGACTTTGCATCTTTCATGGAAGAAGCATAAGAAAGATGAGATTATGTTGGAAATTTCCGTCGAAGATACAGGCATAGGAGTTAAAGAGAGCGATATAGAGAAGATTTTCGACACTTTTTCAAGAATAGATATGGAAGCGAGCCGCAGCGAAGACGGAAGCGGCCTGGGACTGGCGGTAACAAGCAAACTTGTAGAAATGATGGGCGGTAAGCTGCAAGTCAAGAGTGAGTACGGAAAGGGCTCAGTATTTTCATTTGCGATTCCCCAGAAGGTGATTGAC
>JAIDPH010000290.1 GCA_029062885.1 Lachnospiraceae bacterium | reverse complement strand
GCAAGTGATTTTTTGCAGTGCATGGAGAACGAAACAGATTTGTTCGAAACCTACATCAGAACGGGGGAGGAGGAATCCTACCGGAACCTGAAGCGGGCCATGGAAGCTACCGGGAGTGTTGTTTCGCAGCTCCCGTTTGAATATGAGAAGATTGGGGAGAAGCGGTATGCCAGAACCTGGTCGGTTCTGAATATGTATCAGATCTATTGTGAAAAGAGAGACCATGTACTGGATACCGGAGGAAAGACCTCAGATTATATCAGTGCACTGTATGAGGTGTACGACATTCAGGATTATCTGCAAAGTTATGCAAAGCAGCTGATGCGGGATACGCTGGAAGATGGGGTGAGCGTTTATGCCGACAGAGTCAGAATCATTATTATAGTACCGGCATTGATCATCTTCTTTGAGATATTGTTCTTTTTCTGTATTCGGAAGGTTTCTGAGCTGATGAACGGTTCCATTGTGGAACCTGTCGTGGAACTGGCGGAGGCTTCTCGTAAAATATCGGAAAATGACTTCTTTATCAGAGATATCGAGGTGCAAAGCGAAGACGAACTGGGAGAGCTGGTGCAGGTATTCAATAAAATGAAATATGCTACCGGCGAATATATCAGGGCATTGGAAGAAAAGCGAAAGGCGCTGGATCTGTATCATGCGGAGGAAATGGAAAAACTGGAGATCGCCAGCCGCTTGGACGCCATGGAACTGGATCTTCTGAAGAGTCAGATCAATCCGCACTTTTTATTCAACACATTGAATGTTATCGGCGGTATGGCGAATCTGGAAGGCGCACAGACGACAGAAACGATGATCCAGGCGCTCAGCTCGCTGTTTCGGTATAATTTAAAGACACCGGAGGAAAAGGTATCTCTGGCGCGGGAATTGAAAGTGATCAGTGATTACATGTTCCTGCAGAAGATGCGGTTTGGAGATCGGATCGAATATCAGATCGATTGTCAGACGGATGCGGAACTGGTCATGATTCCGACCTTCACATTTCAGCCGCTTGTGGAAAATGCGATTATCCATGGGCTGGTTTCGAAAGAGGAAGGCGGGCATATCTATATTCGGATTCGGGAAAGGAATGGCATGATCCGAATGACGATAGCCGATGACGGTCTGGGAATCGATAAGGAAACATTGCACAGCTTGAAAAGGCAGATGCAGGAAGAAGAAAGCGGACGGACAAGTATTGGCCTTTTTAATATTTATAAGAGAGTGCATGCCATGTACGACAACGGCAGGATGCAGATACGCAGCAAAGTCGGTGTGGGTACGATCATCAGCATTATGATACCGGATGAGAGAGGAAATCGTATTGAAGGATGAATGCTTTCAGATTTTAATAGCGGATGATGAGCCGATTGAGAGAATGGTCGTCAGCAAAATTCTGCAGAACCATTTTGGGGATGAGATCACGATTTTGCAGGCAGTCAATGGCCGGGAGGCGATAGAGACTGTTCTCAGGACGCGCTGCCGGGTTGTACTGTTAGATATTTCCATGCCGGGGATCGACGGTCTGGAAGCAGCAGAAACCATTCGCGATGAGAATCCGCTGTGCAATATTATCTTTCTGACGGCTTATGATGAATTTGACTTTGCAAAGCGTGCGATCAAGGTACACGCGCTGGATTATCTGCTGAAGCCCTGTTCGAAAGATGAATTGATCGCTGTGATCGATGAGGCGCTTCACATCGCGGAACAAAATGATGAGAACAGAGAAGCTTTGCAGGAGGAGCCCTCGGAAGCGAAAGGTGAAAAGCCTGTAAAGCAAAAGCATCATGTACAGGCTGAACTTGTCCGACAGTATCTGGAAGAACATTATATGGAGGATATCTGTCTGCAGGATGCGGCAGCTGCGCTGCACTATTCAGACGTTTACTTCTGCAAATTTTTCAAGCAGAATTTTGACAAAAATTTTATTATGTACCTATCGGAACTGCGGGTAGAAAAAGCGAAAGAACTGTTGGCTGACGATGCGGTCAATGTAAGAGATGTCAGCAAAAAAGTCGGGTATCGGGATTCCGGATATTTTACGAAGGTTTTTAAGAGAATTACCGGCGAGACGCCGAGTGAATACAGAAATACGCAGATATCCCTGTAAAGGGATTGAGGTGCCGGAATGGAAACAGGAAAGAGAAGGATAAAATTATGGGGTTATCTTGCGGCAGCAGTACTCTTGCTGTTAGCGGTCATACTTTATTTTATCGATGGGAAAAAAGAAACGGTACCGGAATATGTTTTCACTTATGCGGAAAATCAGACAGAAGAGTATCCGACTACGCTGGGGGCGCTGCGATTTGCGGGGCTGGTGGAAGAACGGACACAGGGGCGGATCCGGATCCTGGTACATGCAGGAGGTGTGCTTGGGCCTGAATCGGAAGTGATCCGGCAGATGCGCTACGGCGGGATCGATTTCGCGAGGATATCCATTGCACAGCTGTCGGATTATGTCCCGGAAATGTCAATCCTGCAGCTGCCGTATCTGTATAAGGATTCCGGACACATGTGGAAAGTCCTCGACGGAAGTATCGGAGATCAATTTCTGGAATATCCGGAGCGTTATGACTTGGTCGGTCTTTCCTGGTATGACGCCGGGGCACGGAATATTTACTCTGCCGCCGGACCGATTAAATCGTTGGAGGATATTCAAGGGCTGCGCATCCGTGTGCAGGAGGCGGAGGTGATGTCGGATATGATCACCGCATTGGGTGCTGTGCCGGTGCAGATACCTTATGATCAGGTGTATGCGGCACTGGAACGAAAGCAGGTGGACTGCGCGGAGAACAATTGGTCTTCTTATGAGACGATGCAGCATTATGAGGTGGCAAAGTATTTTACGGTAGATGAACATATCCGGATACCGGAGATGCAGATATGCGCAAGCCATACATGGGAGCAGCTTACCGATGAAGATCGACAGATTATCATAGAATGTGCAAAGGAATCAGCCCTTTACGAACGACAGCTTTGGACGGAGCATGAAGAACAGGCCAGAAAAACTGCCCTTGAAAACGGGGTACAGGAAATACTGTTATCTGAGACCGAACTGGAAAAATTTCGGCTGGCCATGGATCCGGTCTATCAAAGTTATTATGATGATTATGGAGAACTGATCGAAGAGATCAGGGCAATGTCTGAGCAATAGAAAGAGGATGAAGTTAAGA
>JAIDPH010000029.1 GCA_029062885.1 Lachnospiraceae bacterium | reverse complement strand
CATAAGAGATTCGGGAATATACTGTCCTCCGGTAACTCCGAAGCTGCCTTTAGACTTTGACATAATCTGCCTCCTTTGTTTTTTAATTATTTATATAAGATTCGGGTGTCAAAAGGTGCATTTTACTAACAGAGATGGCAGATTGCAAAAAATGTTCCCTTGCGCCTGACTTCGGAATACGGATTTTCTAAATATTCCGGTAACGTTGTGAAGTTGGACGCAACCGCCCGCTATTCGCCGTCCGGGCTCACTGCGGGCTTTTCGGGACATCCATGTCCCGAAATTGCTGGGTATCTGGTCGGAATATTAAGAAAATCACATATTCCTGCGTAAGGCACTTCGCGAACATTTTTTGCAATCTGCCAGCAGTGTTTTATATAAGCACCTTTTGACACCCGAATCTTATATAATTGTTAATTTAATCCAGTTCTAAATAACGCACAGCGTGTATAAAAGATTTAATCTTTTGATAATCTTTCCGACATTCTGTTTCCACGCCTGAGCTGGTATCTACGCCGTAAGGGTGTGTAACGGCTATAGCTTCTTTCACGTTTTCAGGATTCAATCCGCCAGCCAGAAAGAAAGGTCTGTCTATATTCTGTATTAGTGACCAGTCGAAAGATTCTCCTGTACCAAGCCCATTGTCTAAAAGCAGATAATCGGCTGGATAAGTTAGAGCCTTTTTTATATCATCCTTTGTTTTTATAATAAATGCTTTAATGATTGGCTTGTTGCACAAGCGCTTAAGCTCCTGCGCATAAGCTTCATCTTCCTGCCCGTGAAGCTGGGCGAGCTGAATAGTATCATTTTGTAAAAGAGCAGCCACGTTACCTACAGATTCATTTACAAATACACCCACACTTTGAATGGATGGATTCAGAAACTTCCGTAGATGTGCAGCCTTTTCAGGAGTGATATAGCGGCGTTTTCCCTGTAGAAACACAAATCCGATATAGTCAGGCTGCAATTCATTTACATAGGAAATGTCGTCTTCCGACTGCAATCCGCAAATCTTTATTTTAGTCATAAATCCTCCCTTTTAGTTCATCAAGCATAGCCTTTTTATTACTAGCCCGCATAAGCGTTTCTCCAATCAGCACTGCATCTACATGAGCCTTCTCCAGAGCTGCCACATCTTCCCTGCCCTGTATGCCGCTTTCGGCAACAAATAGAACATTATCCGGTACCAGTGAACGGAGCCGTCCGCTATTATTTATATCCACCGTAAAATTTTTCAGATTCCGGTTATTAACTCCAATAATACGTGCGCCTGCATCTATCGCAGAAGTAATTTCCGCCTCATCATGCGCTTCAACCAACGCTGAAAGACCTAAGCTGTCACAGATTTCAATGTAACGCCTTAAATCTTCCGTAGAAAGCAGTGAACAAATCAGTAAAACCGCGCCGGCTCCGAGCAGCTTAGCTTCATAAATCATGTATTCATCCACCGTGAAATCCTTACGGATACAGGGGATAGAGACGGACTGCGCTATCTCTTTCAGGTATTCGTTTTTTCCAAGAAACCACTTAGGTTCTGTCAAAACAGAAATACAGGAAGCACCTGCGGCTTCATATTCTTTTGCAATATCAAGATAAGGGAAATCCTCAGCAATCAATCCTTTCGAAGGAGAAGCCTTCTTGCACTCGCAAATAAAGCTGATGCCATCTTGCGCGAGGGCTTTTTCAAATGAAAAGTCTGTATTGCAGTTCTCGGCTAAAGCCAAGTGCTTTATTTCATCAAGCGAGAGAGATTTCTTTGCTTGTAGTACACGTTCTCTGGCGTATTCAGCTATAGTGTCTAAGATATTTGCCATATTTTAAGTCCTTTCATGTATTCAAGACGGTCGTTGTACAATATAGACAAATCAACGCAGGCCCGCTCTCGCTACAGTTCAGCCGCAGCGGTACTAAGCTCGAAAAGACCTCGCTAAGTACCGGCGACTTCTCAGTACCTGCTTTTGATATTGTCTATATTGTACAACTACGTTTTTGAAGTAACAGATAAAGTAATTGTCTAAATAAATATTATAATAAAGTAGATAACCTGCCGGGAGCTACGGTGGATATATTCTCTGAGAAGCCCTCTAAGCCATGGAACTGAGACCCGCATTTTGGGGCTCAGTGGAATGCTTGGCATAATGGGATTTGAAGAGAATATATCCACCGTAGCTCATCACAGTCTTACTTATTACTCTCTT
The DNA here is from genome assembly GCA_029062885.1 of Lachnospiraceae bacterium. Classification (GTDB taxonomy): domain Bacteria; phylum Bacillota; class Clostridia; order Lachnospirales; family Lachnospiraceae; genus UBA3282. The sequence continues at coordinate 6,745 of JAIDPH010000029.1, read as the reverse complement.
CTTTAAACTTTTCCAGTACTTCCAACGCTTTTCCCGAATCAATAATCTCCCCAGCCAGCTTAACTCCGTCTGCCAGCGATTCCGCCTTTTCCGCAATATAGAGCGCCGCTCCTGCATTCATCAGAACTGCATTGCGCTTCGGTCCTGCTTCGCCTTTTAAGATGGAAATAGTGATTGCCGCATTTTCATCAGGAGTACCGCCAACAAGGTCTTCCTTTTTACAGGTAGTAAGTCCGAAATCCTCAGGTTTGATGGTATAGGATTTATACTCACCCTGATTAAACTCGCAGACAAAAGTCGATGAGCTTGCGGAAATTTCATCCATCTTATCCATTCCGTAAACTACCATTCCTCTTTTAACGCCAAGGCTGTACAGAACCCTTGCTAGAGGCTCTACGAGAGACTGGTCATATACGCCCAGAAGCTGCCTGTTAGGGGAAGCCGGGTTGGTCAGAGGTCCTAAAATATTGAACACGGTACGGATACCAAGCTCTTTACGGATAGGTCCAACATATTTCATTGATGTGTGATACTTCTGTGCAAAGAAGAAACAAATGCCGGCTTTTTCAAGTAACTCGACACATTTTTCAGGAGAAAGGTCGAGGTTTACGCCCAGCGCCTCCAGACAGTCTGCGGTTCCACAGCTTGAGGAAGCGGCACGGTTTCCGTGCTTTGCTATTTTTACACCTCCGGCAGCAGCGACAAGTGCGGATGTGGTTGAAATATTGAAGCTGTGAGCGCCGTCTCCGCCTGTTCCTACGATTTCCAGAACGTCCATATTATGAGTAACTTTCAGGGCGTGGTCGCGCATGGCAGCAGCACATCCTGCAATCTCATCAACCGTTTCAGACTTCGTGCTTTTTGTGGATAAGGCAGCCAGAAAAGCGGCGTTCTGTGTAGGAGATGTTTCACCGCTCATAATTTCATTCATTACGGTATATGCCTCGTCATAAGTTAAATCCTGTTTGTCAACAATTTTTATTATTGCTTCTTTAATCATTTTTTTAGTCCTCCATTCTTATTTTAATTAGTGTGTATATTATTTTCTTTTAAAAAATTTTTCACTATCATGTTACCATCCGGGGTGAGAATGGATTCCGGATGAAATTGCAATCCATAGACCGGATAGGTCTTATGCTTCACTGCCATGACTTCGCCGTCATCTGTTCTGGCGGTTATGTTAAGACATTCAGGCAGTGTATCTTCGATTAGGGCAAGAGAGTGATATCTTGCTACGGGTATGGTTTCGGAAAGTCCCTTAAAAATAGGACATTCTTTATCAAGCTTCGTCATTGATTGCTTTCCGTGCATTAATTCTTTTGCATATGATACTGTGCCGCCGTAAGCCGTACATATGGACTGATGTCCAAGACATACGCCCAGAATCGGAATCTTATCTCCAAGCTCTTTTACCACATCAATACAGATCCCGGCATCTTCCGGCTTGCCGGGACCGGGAGAAAGAATGATAGCTTCCGGTTTCATTTCTTCTATTTCTTTTACGGAAAACGCATCATTGCGGATTACTTTTATATCCGGATTCAAGGAGCCTATAAGCTGAAACAGATTATATGAAAAGCTGTCGTAATTATCAATTAATAAAATCATATTATTGTCGCGCTCCTTTCCTATTCTACGTCCTCAGCGGATTTAAGTGCCTTCATAACCGCTGCCGCTTTATTCAGACATTCCTGAAATTCCGTTTCGGGAACGGAATCCGCTACGATGCCCGCGCCGCTGCGGACGAAGACTTTATTATTCTTTTTATAGGCAATTCGGATTGCTATGCAGGTGTCAAGATTGCCTGTAAAGTCAAGGTAGCCGATTGCGCCGCCGTAGATGCCACGCTTATTGTTTTCCAAATCATTTATTAGCTGGCATGCCATGATTTTCGGTGCGCCAGACAAAGTACCCGCAGGTAGAATGGCGTCTATGGCTGAGAGCGCATCTTCATCATCCCGAATCTCTCCACGCACGGTTGAACCGATGTGCATAACATGGGAGTATCTTTCTATGCTGTGATATTTCTCCACCTCCACGGAGCCGAATTTACTGATTTTTCCGATATCATTTCTGCCGAGGTCCACTAACATATTATGTTCTGCAAGCTCCTTAGGGTCAGCCAGAAGTTCCTTTTCCAGAGCCTTATCCTCTTCCGGTGTTTTTCCTCTGGGTCTGGTTCCGGCTAACGGGAATGTGTGGAGAACTCCGTTTTCCAGTTTCACAAGTGTTTCAGGAGATGCACCCGCTACCTCTATGTCGCTGCTTGAAAAGTAGAACATATACGGAGATGGATTAAGTGTACGGAGCATTCTATATGTATTTAACAGGCTTCCTTCAAAACCGGCTTCCAGACGGTTAGAAAGGACTATCTGAAAAATATCGCCTTCCTTGATATGGTGTTTTGCCTTTTCCACCATAGAGCAGTATTCATCTTTTTGAAAAAGCGGCTGAAAGTCAGTGATGCATCTGCCGGGGGTATCTTTGGCAGGGGTGCCGTTTTTAATAAGCTCGGCTAACTGATTCAGTTCAAGAATGGCTCTGTTATATTCCGTATCAGGATCATCAAGGCTGATATTTACAATCAATATAATTTTCTGCTTGAAGTTATCAAAGGTTATTACTTTATCAAAAAGCATTAAATCTACATCTTTAAACCCTTCGGTGTCAACCGCATCCAGATTTAATGAAGGCTCCGCATATTTCAGATAATCATAGGAAAAGTATCCGACCAGACCGCCCGTAAAAGGAGGAAGGTAAGAAAAACGCGGACTTTTATGCTCTTCAATGACCTGACGTATATATTTTCCGGGGTCAATAGTATCAAGGGATAGCGCGCCTACTTTCATATGTCCGTTCTGGCAGGTGATTTCCAGACTTGGGTCATAGCCCAAAAAGGTATAACGACCCCATTTTTCATGGTCTGAAACAGACTCAAGCAGGTAGCAGTGGCTGGAAACATTTTTGAGGATACGCAGAACCTCTATGGGAGTTCTGATATCGGATAAAATTTCCATGCTGACGGGAACTGACTTATATTCATTTTGTTTTTGAAGTTCTTTTAATACATTAAGTTCAGGTTGAATCATATTATAGCCATACTCCTTTCTCTGACCTGATTCAATAAAAAACGCCCTTGACAAAATATGTCAAGGACGAATAATAGTTATCCGCGGTGCCACCTTGATTTACAGCTAACACTGTACACTTAGTAGGATACCACCCTCGGCGGGTCCATTTAATGACTTGTTTTCCACCCGTTCTCAGCATTCCGGGTTCTCTGTAGGAGCATCATCACCTTTACTTCCGCGTCATCGGTTTAGGTGTTATTGAATTTTTTATATCATAACGCGGCAGAAACTAAATGTCAATTAATTTTTTCAAAATCTGATGCGCCGTGTTTACACCATGGACATATGAAGTCCGGCGGAAGCTCTTCGCCTTCATAGACATAGCCGCATACCGTGCATCGCCAGCCCTTTGTGGCAGCAGGCATTGTGGAGGAAGCCTGAGTCTTTACTACCTCATGATAATAGGAGTATATCATAGCTTTTTCATTTGAAATGACGTCCGCATCCGATACTGACGCCAGAAACATCATGTGCGTTCCCAGATCATAAGAATTTACAACCTTACAGTCAAGATAAGCGGTTGTATGCTGCGTCAGATATGGCAGTTTCTGCTTCGTCATAGCGAAAGGCATTTCCACAAATTTATCAACCTCTCTTCCGCTTTGGAATCCGAAATGCTGAAAGAGAGAGAAGGGCGCGGTTTCTGAAAGCACTGAAATTGATACTATACCTGATTTTTGAACTATATCACAGGTAAGGTTATTTTTATTGATAGCAATAATGACCTGTTTCGGGTCATCCGTTACCTGAGTTACCGTATTGATGATACATCCGTTCATTTTCTGATCTGACTTGGAGGCAGCTATATAAAGACCGTAGGATAATTGAAAAAAAGCTTTTTGGTTCATGTACATTCCTTTCTATATTGATTTAATATTTGTAAAAGTAGTATTATTAAGATATTATTATAGAAGAAATATTCAAAAATATACGGAAATACAGAGGTGTGGATAATGCAATTTGCAAATGCGGAAGAAAAACGGACTTATATGTTGGAAACTCCGGTTAGAAAATTGGTGTGCACATTAGCAGGGCCAACAATTTTAAGCATGCTGATTACCTCATTTTATAACATGGCGGATACTTTTTTCGTAGGAAAAATAAATACACAGGCTACAGGCGCAGTGGGCGTCGTTTTTTCAATGATGGCGATTATACAGGCGATTGGATTTTTCTTCGGACATGGTTCCGGCAATTATATATCCAGAAAACTGGGCTCGGGTGAAATGGATGAAGCTGAAAAAATGTCGGCGGTCGGCTTCTTCTCCGCATTTATAGCCGGAATTATATTGATGGCAGCAGGCTTAATATTCGTAAAACCATTGGCATATGCACTTGGCTCCACGGATACGATACTGCCCTATACAGTTTCTTATTTGGGAATTATCCTTCTCGGAGCGCCGGCGATGACCTCATCCTTGGTTTTGAATAACCAGATGCGGTTTCAGGGGAGCGCTTTTTATGCAATGATTGGTATTGTGTCCGGGGCGGTATTAAATATTATCCTTGATCCGGTTTTGATATTTAAATGTAATCTCGGAATTGCGGGAGCTGCACTTGCAACGGTAATCAGTCAGTACATAAGTTTCGTTTTGCTGATATTTATGACGAGGCGAGGCGGAAATATTCAGATTCGATTTGGTAATTTTAAACCAAGCCTTTATTATTATGAAGAAATTATACGCGGTGGTACGCCGTCCTTATGCAGGCAGGGACTGGCGAGCGTAGCAACAATCTGCCTTAATCATGCGGCTGGAGGCTACGGCGACGCTGCAATTGCCGGAATGTCCATTGTATCGAGAGTTTCAATGTTTGCCAACTCTGCGCTGATTGGATTCGGGCAGGGATTCCAGCCGGTTTGCGGTTTTAATTACGGAGCCGGAAAATATGAAAGGGTTCTGGAAGCTTTTTGGTTCTGTGTCAAATATGCTTTTATATTTCTGCTGGTCGTAGCAGGCGCCGGAATCTTTTTCGCACCGGAGCTGGTAGCGCTATTCCGAAAAGGAGACCCTGACGTAATAGAGGTCGGAGTGGCAGCCCTGAGGTATCAGGCAGCATTATTTCCGCTTAATGCATGGATTGTTATATGTAATATGATGCTGCAGTCTGTAGGAAAAGGCCTGAAGGCATCAATTGTAGCGTCGACCAGGCAGGGACTTTGTTTTATACCTTTAATCTATATTCTGCCGTATTTCTTCGGGCTCACCGGAGTAGAAATGTGTCAGGCAGTATCGGATGTATTCACGCTTATAATATCTATACCGATAGGTATGAGTGTGATTCATGAAATGCAGAGGAGCGGGAAGAAGGAATTATTAATTTAAGCTTTCTATTTATCAAAGAAGTTCCTTCGTTTTTCGGGCAAGGTACAAAGGAAGATTTGTAATATATCCATCCTTCCGATAACCGCGTTTTGAGAAACGAAGCGCATGTTTTGGTCGGTGCTCGGAAATGTATTTTTTAAAGGAGGGGGCAGATTTATCCTCGCCGCCTTTTGCTTCAACGGGGATAATTTCAGCACCATATTGTAGAACAAAGTCAATTTCACTGTTTTTATCGGAGAAGTAGCGAGGTTCAATTGCGAACTGCCCATGGAGTTGTTGTAAAATATAATTTTCGGTCAAAGGACCTTTGAATTGGTAGTCTGTCTTTAAAAGAATCGCGCTGTTGTCAATACCGGCCATATACTTGAGAAGCCCGGTGTCAAATACAAAGAGTTTAAACTGCTCCAGCTTATCAAAAGCCGAAAGAGGATGCTCCATTTTGAAGATATTGTAAACGCGGTTAAGTATACCGGCTGAGACAAGCCATTCAATAGCCTCTTCAAAGTCGCGCGCCCTGCCGCCTTCGCGGACAACTCCGTACATGAACTTTTCGTTTGGTTTGCCAAGCTGCGCAACGATACTACGGAAGACCATGAGTATGCGCCCGCTGTTTACCTTTCCGTTATGTTTAGAGAAGTCATTTTCGTAGACCTCAATTAATTCATGCTGTATCTGAGATATTTTTGCCGGATCTTTGTACTTTATCCATGAAGCAACACATTCCGGCATACCGCCGATGATGAGATAGTAGTTATATGCCTCAAGCAGGCGATTGTGGAAAATTTCTTCAATCGCCTGCTCTTTTTGAATACATTCATAATAGTCATAAAGAGCCGAATCGGTTGCATTAAGAAACTCATCAAAGGTCAGCGGAAAAATATTAAGCAGGTTTACCATACCAACCGGATAAGATTTTGGTTTTGCAAGAAGAGTTCCGAGCAAACTGCCGGCAGCGATGACATGATAATCATTCGCTTTCTCTTTAAAATACTTGAGCGTGTTCAGTGCTTCCGGGCATTCCTGAATTTCATCGAAAATAATAAGAGTTTCACCCGGAAGTATTTTTTCACCGGCAATCATGGAAAGAAGTTCGATAATTCGGTGAGGATTCTTGTTGGTTTCAAAAATGGATTTCAATTCATCTTCTTCATCAAAGTTGAAGTAGACAAAGTTGTTATAGTAGTTCCGGCCAAATTCTTTCATGAGCCATGTTTTTCCAACCTGTCGTGCGCCATTTAATACCAGCGGTTTTCGTTCCTCGTCTGATTTCCAATTTATCAAATCCTGAAT
>JAIDPH010000289.1 GCA_029062885.1 Lachnospiraceae bacterium | reverse complement strand
CCCCATATTAGCTGCGTCGTCAAAGCCGTAACAGATGCCATGCGGTATTGAAGCCCGGTGGCGAATCGAAGCTTAAAAAAACAATAATATTTTTTCATATCCGCCTCCTATGTAATGTTTAGTTTTGTATATAGACCGGCCATAATGTGGTCAAGGTCCGTTTCCGCACTTCCGCCTTCAAGGCGCAAATCTTCCAACGTGCCATCCAGCAGCTTCTGTCCCTTCCCAATCAAAATCACACGATTGGTAATCGCTTCAATATCCTGCATATCATGTGTTGTTAGGATTACCGTAGTTTTATGTTCTTCATTCATCTTCTTTATGAATTCACGGACTGCAATCTTAGATACCGCGTCTAATCCAATCGTCGGCTCGTCCAGAAACAGCAACTTGGGTTCGTGCAGCAAAGACGCAGCGATTTCGCAGCGCATACGCTGTCCCAATGACAACTGCCTTGTAGGTGTTTTCAATATATCCTCCAAATTTAAAAGCTGCGTCAGCTCATCCAGTTTATTGCGGTATCTCGGTGCAGGTATGGAATAAATTGCCTGCAAAAGCTCAAACGAGTCCATAACCGGAATATCCCACCATAATTGTGAACGTTGCCCGAAAACAACGCCTATCTGTCTGACATATTCTTTCCTGTCCTTCCACGGCACCTGACCGTTTACCAGACATGTTCCGCTATCCGGTGTCAATATTCCGCTTAAGATTTTGATTGTAGTGCTTTTGCCGGCTCCGTTTGGACCGATATACCCCACCATTTCGCCATCATTTATGGAAAAACTTATATTGTTTATGGCATTAATTATGGTGTGCTCTCTTTTAAAAAGCGATTTTACCGCGTTGCCGAACCCGGACTCACGTCTGGCTACCCGATAGGTTTTACAGATATCATTGAATTCTATCAAAATAAATTCCTCCTTGTATTAGAATTTATCATCTGATAAAAAAATTTAGCAAAAAAATAAAAAAATAGTTGACTTGTAATTATTTTTTTGGTAGAATATATACTAAGATATCGCCTAAAAGCAGAAATAAAAAATTGAAATATAAAACCGAGAGATTTAACCTAATCCCTCGGTCTTTTTTATTTATTATTAATTATTCAGTCTCCTATCTTTTATCGCTGCATCTTAATATACCTAACAGTTCTAAGACAATCGAAGCAATCTGCAATATCAATGTGATAATATGCGGAACATAGTCCTTTGTAATTAATGAAACGCTTAGCAAAAGCATTCCTATCGGAAGAAATACTGAAATATTTTTTCTTCGTGACACACTGATGCCCTTCTTTTCATATAAGCCATTAATTACATTTTTTGTGTTCAGGCAGGCACAAGAAAGGGCTATGATAATCGGGAAAAACAAAATAACAATTAATCCGTTAAGATTACCATATATTGTCGCAAATATTAAATAGAAAAACAAAACCAATTCAAAAATTGTCACCGCTTTAAACATCCTTAATATTTTCTTGTAATGTTCTATGCATGAATCAATATCCGTGTATAATTCAAATTTTCCTAACGACGCTAATCTTCGCAGGATTATCCAATATCCCCATGTCTGTACAATTTCCGCCCCCGTATCCTCCATGAGCTCCCTATACTCATCACTGACTGCAAACGCTCTGTCTCCAAAGTCTACCTGATAGTTCCATTTTCCTTTATCGCATTTTTCAAAATTAAAAAATCCCGCAAAAAATCCTGTCATTGCCCAGCCATCTGCTGACATTTTATTTAACCACGCTGTTTCTTCATCCTTATCAAAATAAAATCTAAATTTAATCATTTTCTGTCTCCTCCATTAATTCTGCGTTCTTAAGAAGTTCTTCCAGACGTTGTTTTTCTGCTTTAAAAACTTCTTTGCCTGCTTCCGTAATAATATACTCCTTCTTCTTTCTGGATTCCGTATCAACACTGTAGATTTCAATCCATTTTCTTTTCTGCATGGTCTGAAGCGCTCCATATAAGGTTCCCGCTCCCAACACAACTCTGCCGTTTGTCCAGCGTTCCACTTCCTGAATGATCCCATATCCGTGATTCGGTTTTCTCAAAGCCAGCAGAATATAATAAAATGCCTCTGTCAGCGGATTGTCTTTTTCCACCATAGTGCCCCCTTCCTTAAATATCTGTTATCTTCCAATAAACAAGCCCTATATTATTTATAAATATATCGTCACCTGATATATTGTACTTATAATATATCGCTCGACGATATATTTGTCAATAGGTTTTTTACAAAAAAATACCGCCACATTCTGATATATCATCAAACGTGACGGTTTATCATTAATATATATTAAAGTTTCGGCTTTTTCATTAATCCATTCTTCAGGCTATGGATTTCCAAAATAGAACTTTTCACGTACTCCGCCGGTATACTCACGGATTATATCAAGAAAACGTTCTCCATACCTTGCATACTTGTTTTCGCCTACTCCTGATACTTTCAACATATCGCTTTTATTAAGAGGTACTTTGATACACATATCGACTAATGACTTATCTGCGAAAATAATATATGGAGGCATACCTTCTTCCCTAGCGATTGTAGTACGAAGTTCCCGAAGCTGCTCGAACAGCTCCAGACCTCTGGAGTTTAATGTGTCCGACCTTCGCGTTTTGACGCTTTTCTTTGATTTTGCAGCTGATTCTCTCTCTTTTTTCGGTTCTGTTTTTGCCATTTTCATTATGACACTTCTGTCACCACTCAGGACGGCATCCGCTTCCGGAGCAACCTTTAGCAGCATATATTTATCATTTGTCTGAAGAAGAAGCCTTTCAGTAAGCATATAATTAATAATCCGCTTAATTTCCACCTCATTCATTTCTCTTAAGTTCCCATAGGACTGATAGGAAAACACTCCGTATTCCCGCAGTTTAGCGCGCTCATCTCCGGCAAGTATTCCGGCAATAACATTGATACCGTATCTCTGCCTCACTTCCAATATACAGGAAATAATACTTTTCGCCGCATTCGTGACATCTGACTCTTCGTATTCCCTGTTACAGTTCAGGCAGTTTCCGCAATATGAGTTTCCTTTTTCACCGAAGTATTTTAAAATGTACTCTCTCAAACAATTCGTAGTCATACAATAAAAAATCATAGCTTGCAGCCGTTCTTCATCACGTTCCCGCACTGCGTCAATCTCTTCTTTTGTATACTCGGCATTTTGCTCCTTGTTATCCAACAGGAACCTATTGATAGCGACATCCTGCGCAGAATACAACAAAATACATTCCGCACGTTCTCCGTCACGCCCTGCCCGTCCCGCTTCCTGATAATAATTTTCCAGACTCTGAGGCATGTTATAATGAATGACATACCGGACATTGGATTTATCGATTCCCATGCCGAAAGCGTTCGTTGCAATCATAACCGGACAGTTATCATAAATAAAGTCTTCCTGATTTTGTTTTCGCTCCTCGCTTTCAAGCCCTGCATGATACTTAGTTACCGCCACGCCTTCCTCGTTTAACTTCTCATAAAGTTTATCCACATTTTTTCTGGTAGCGCAATAAATAATACCGCTCTGTGTATCATGTTCCTTTATGTAATTTATGACATAGTTGTCTTTTTTCTTCGGACTTTCTACTGCAAAATACAAGTTCTTCCTGTCAAACCCGGTAACAAGTATGTCAGGATTTTCAAGTCCAAGGACACAGACAATATCTTCCTTAACATTCTCGGTCGCAGTCGCAGTGAAAGCGCTGATAATAGGACGCTTGTACAAACGCTTTATAAACTGTACAATTTTCAAGTAACTGGGGCGGAAATCCTGTCCCCACTGTGAAATACAGTGTGCTTCATCTACGGTGAGCATGGAAATCTCCACGTGCTCCACAAATGACAGAAAATCATACGTTTCCAACCGTTCCGGCGCCACATAGATAATCTTATACTGACCGGTTGCCGCCAGTTGCAAAGCTTTTGAAATCTGGGTTTCACTGAGCGAACTGTTAATATAAGCGGCATGAATCCCAGCCTGATTCAATGCATGAACCTGATCCTTCATCAAGGATATCAGCGGTGAAACGACCAGCGTGATTCCCGGCAAAAGAAGCGCCGGCACCTGATAACATATAGATTTTCCTGCTCCGGTCGGCATTATGCCCAGTACATCCCTTCCGCTGAGAATGCTGTTAATTAATGCTTCCTGTCCTTCACGGAAATCGGTATAGCCGAAGTACTTTTTTAATATGTCGAATTTATCCATAAAATGATCTTAAGCCGTAAGCTCTTGTTACGGGGTTCCTCTCTTTTCTATTAGTATTAGGTGTTTGTGAAGCTACGTTGTTCAAGACAACCGTTGTACACTATATGTAAATTATGGCAGGGCACGCTTGCGCTGCATTGTCGCTCGTAGCGGTACTAAGCTCGAAAGAACCTCGCTAAGTACCGACGGCTCCATAGCACCCTGTCACAACTTACATATAGTGTACAACTACGTATTGAAAATAGTTAGGTTCATAATTACTCATTTTTATAGTATTAGACCTTTGCAGAGCAATGTTATTTAATACGGTGTTTTCGTAAATACCTATATAGATTCGGCATCAAAAGAGATTCTATTAACTTTCGCTGGCAGATTGCGCAAAATGTTCACGAAGTGCCTTGCGAAGGAATATGAGATTTTCTTAATATTCCGTTCGATACCCAGCAATTTCGGGACACGGATGTCCCGAAAAGCCCGCACTGAGCCCGGACGGCGAATTGCGGGCGGTTGCGTCCACCATCCGCAACTTTACCGGAATATTTAGAAAATCCATATCCCGAAGCCAGGCACGAGCGAACATTTTGCACAATCTGCCCTCTCAGTTAATATAATGCCCCTTTGACATAATAACCTGCTTATATTAACTATACTTCCTCTTACAGCAAATCACACTCTTCATCAAACTATACACAACTCCATACACCACCAACAACATAAAAATGCCACACGTCTTTACCAGCCCGAAGTAATCCTCCTTACCATATGTAATAAAAATTTTATCCACCGGCGGAAGAATCCACGTTATAAATTTAAGAACCGGTATTTCAGACACAATAGAAGTCTTTATGATAGTCAGCACTGCCGCCAGAAGCGTAATGAGCATTGCTGATTTTCTGTCTCTCATAACATTAGGATGCAGAAAGCTTCCCAGTGCTCCTCCGACGATAGAGCAGCCTGCTAACAAAATAAATGCATTTAAGATATCGCTCCCCATAAGCTGTCTGTCAAATATCACTGTCCGACTCATAATACTTAAGACATATTTTATAACCGGGAACGCAAGACATATACAATTTATCAGAAGTCCGATCACAATCAGAAACAACTCTTTTCCCATATAATAAACCGAATTGCTATTAACTCGGAGCATCTGTATCTGCTCCATTACTTCATTTTCAGCAGATGCGACACTAAATCCCGTCCATACCATAACTAAAAATACCAAGTAACATGTTATGCAAAAGAAATCCACTATCTCTACCTTTCCTATGCCTTTATACATCATATACATAAAAATAAAAACCACAATGAAAGGCATAATGAACCTGCTGCCCTTGAAGTATATCCGTAATTGATATTTTACCAACTCAACAATCCTACTCATATTTCAGACCTTTCATCCACTTCCATTCCCCTAAGCCTCCAGCCTTGCGCAAGTAATTCAGGAAGCCGCTTATCACACATATCTTCCTCAACCTTCCACCGGAAATAACGTCCATATTTCACCATTCCGTCTATTGGACCAAGTTTATTGCAATCATCTAAAATAACTGTATAAGTTCTTATAGTCTGTGTCTCATACATTTTAAGCATTCCGTCTTTTATCGTATATACATCTGTAGCAATTGCATCTATCAGCTTTTTCTCATGGCATGACATGAAAACCGTAACGTTATCATTTTGCATCTGATTAATTTTTTCTATAAATACTTTCTGAGATTCTACGTCCTGACCGGACAAAGGTTCATCAAGCAGAAGAATATCGGGTCTTTTTATAATCGCCTGTATTACTCCTACTTTTTGCAGAGTTCCTTTAGAAAGAGCGTGCATCGGAGTGTCCAATAATTCTTCAAGGAAAAAGTCCGTCGCAAGAGCTTCAACATCATGCTTTACTTTTCCTTTATCTATCCCGCTTATTGTCCCCATTCGCATCAGGAATTCCCTGGCTGTAAGCGGAACAGGCGGAAACTTTTCGGGAATATAGTGAAAAAGAAGCGGCTTACTATAGATGAGCTTTCCGGATGTGGGCGCTGCAAGTTTAGAAATGATTTTTAACAGCGTACTTTTTCCACAGCCGTTATGCCCGACAAATGCGACAGATTGACCTTGACAGAAGGTTTGACTGATATTATTTAATACTGTTTTTCCATCATATTTTTTAGATATATTTTCAAGCGTGATTATCTTCATTAGTGATCCGGCTCTCCTCTCGAACGCTTCTTGCCTTTATTTCTTTTCCTTCCCACCAAACAACTCATAATAGAATATGTACTGCTGCAGCACTCCCTGATATCCTTCATAACGCTCGCATGGAAAGCCCGTCTGATAATGGCCTTCAAGCGCCTGATTGATATGGGTGTCTATGGGGAATGCCTGTAGATGGTGCAGTGCAAAAAGGCAGATGCAATCCGCCACCTTAGCCCCTACCCCATATAATTTCAACAGTTCTTCCCTGGCTTCTTTATATGGCATTCTACGCAGCGCGTCCAAATCCACATCTCCGTTTACAACGCTTCCTGCGGTGCGCACCACGTATTTACTGCGATATCCAAGATTACATTCCATCAGTGCATCCTCCGCCAGTCCCGCTAAAGACTCCGGAGTCGGAAATGTATAGTATACCTTTCCCTGTACGCTCTCTTTCTTTTCACCATACCGCTCGCAGATATTCTGAATGCATCTATGGATACGAGTAATATTATTCTGCTGGGAAATTAAGAAGGTGACTATCATCTCCCATAAATCCTGGCGCAAAATCCTTATGCCCGAGCCAAAAGCCGCTGCCTCGCTCAGATATGTATCTCCCGAATCAATCTCTCCTATATATGACGCATAATCACCGTCCAAATCAAAATACGGCTTCCAGAAATCCTCAAACTCCGGATTTTCACAGTAAAAAACACACTCCGCATTCCTCTGCTCTATTTCCAGATATCTTTCTCCTGCAATAACACTGTATAAATTATCACTCTCACGAAACATTCTAAAGCACTGTCCCGACTGACAGATTTGCTCCAGATTAAAATTGTCTTTTGTTACTTGAACCATATTAACAGTCATGCCTTTCGTAGCTTACATACTAAATATTTTTATATCTGTTTCTTCACTCTCTCCTGTAGACTTGATTACCTTCCGTACACCATTCAGAGCTTTCTGGAATTTTCCAAATACCTCATAGGCAAGGTTAAACTGTTCAAGAGCCTCCGTTCTGTCGCCATTATCTTTTGCGGTCCATGAAGCACAGGCATATTTGTGAAGTTCTTCATGCAGCCTGACTGCCTCTTTGAACTCGGAAGAACCCGTAATGCGTGTATCTGTCTGTCCCGCTGCCCACTTTCCGAATTTGCATCCGGAAGGATTGTTGAGCTGTGTAATCTTTAATTGTTCAAAATCAGCTAAATTGTTATAAACACGCCACGTAAATATCAGATGGTCAACTTCATATACGGTAATCCAATCAAGAGTGGTAATCTTGGAATTCTGTCTTGCCATATCACTTCTGACTCTGTCAACGTCACGCGAAATATGATACAAGTGCCTGCCTGTACCCACGCATTCGCTTGATAATGTGTCATAACTGTCTGCAATCGTGTCGATAGACGATACAAAATTCTGCGTCAGTGAAGACTGTGTATTGATTTCTCCATAAATCTGGTCTATTTCGCCTCTCATTTCATGCAATTGTCCCACTATACCATTAATATTCTCAATAGATTGATGAACACTTTCATTTCCCTCTTTGAGCTTCTGTGTAGTCATTTCAATGGATTCAGAGAGAGCTGTAATTCCTCCCATCAGCTCACCTACATACTGCACTACGCTCTCTGCAGATGCGGTTGTATTAGCTGACAAATCTCTTATCTGAGTTGCTACTACAGAGAAACTTCTTCCCGCCTCACCTGCTCGCGCCGCCTCTATGGAAGCATTCAGGGCAAGCATACCGCTTTTACTTGCAATCTTCTTAACCATATCGATTATATTATTGATACTTATTGCCTTCTCCTTAAAATCAGCAACCTGCTCATTAATAGCAAGAATCTGCCTTGCGGATTCATCTACGATCTGCACGCTTGCTTCCATATCTTTTAAGCTGTTCTGTGATGTCTCTATTACATTGTGTGCATTTCCCTGAATATTCTGAACTGCACTCTGAATATTCTGTATGGACTCTCCAAGCTCCTGACTGGAACCACGCATATCACTGATAGAAGCAGTCTGTGAATTTACCTGCTCGATCATTTCCTTAACGCATGAACTGTCTCCGATTCTTTTCATGGAGTCATTTAATCTCATAACGAAATTATTATTAGCCTTAAAAAACGCTTCCAATACGGCATTGTACTTATGTCCAATCTCCGCATCATGAAATTCCGATATATCAATCTGTGAAAAATCGCCTGAAATCGCCTTATCCATACAAGCGATCAAAAGTTTCCTATCTTCTTCATAATAGTCATTTTGCTTTTTCTTAAGCATCGAAAGTCCTCCTGTCCACACATCAAAGTTGTTTTCTAAACAAGACTTTTGTAATAATTTAATGATAACATATTTTCAGATAAATTGATACTTTTTTTAGAAATTTTTCACAAATTCTCGCTCGTACTTCTTAAAAAAATCATAATACGCCCTGACATTTGAAAGTTCGGTCCAACGCTTCACATCTACAACTTCCTCATCCATATCATATATTTTAGCGCCATGCATGGAAAGTAAAAAGGGTGAGTGCGTTGCAATAATGAACTGACATCCAAAAAAACGTGCTGAGTCTTCTAAAAATTTGAGCAGTTCCTGTTGCTTTTCCGGCGACAGGCTATTCTCCGGCTCATCCAATAAATACAGCCCGTTTTCTTTTATTTTATTTGAAAAATATAGAAAGGCACTCTCTCCATTGGAATGTTCCCGAACATTATCCATGAGATTTTTACGAACAAATTTTGACTGTGTATTACTGCGTGCCGTAGTCACTTTCTTCAACTGTTCGTAATCGTCAAGAGACTGCATCTGAAAATGCGAGTATTTTGCATCCAGATAATCCTCAAACAACTCGTCCCTTTTTAAGTTAATTCCATCGTTTATGCTTCTTAAGTTAATCATAAAATCAAAGACATCATCGCTGGTAATGATTCTGCTGCCCGCGGGCATTTTCTTCTTTGATTCCGCTTTCAGCGAACGTTCCTCTTCCTCCGTTCTGTAACTGCACATCCTCACGTAATCTTCAAAAAAATTAGAGCGATTATATAAAGTATCACGTTCCAATCCGAGTTTTTCTGCAATAACATTCAGGGCAGTAGTTTTGCCTGAACCATTACCGCCATACAATATCGTAACAGGTTCAAAATCAAGCATCGTCAGGTTATGCTTTGACAATATGAAAAAAGGATAATATGTATCATAACAGGTCCTTTTCTGACTCATTCTGAAACTGTATTCCATCTCTATGTTAGGAAATTGAAAATGTGACATATATATCATGTTTTCTCCTGTTTTAATATAATTATATCCAACTGCAAAGCTGTTACCGCAAGTGACGAACTTAGACTAAATAAACAAAAACGGTGCTCACCGCAAGCGAAATCGCACCTTATTTTGTTTATTTAGTCTAAGTTCTGGTTATTGGAATAGTGTTTCGTAAATAAATAATTTATGAATACGGATATGCTAAAAATTTCACTCCAGTATGTTCTTCCCATTCATGATAATATGTGTCTGACATTTTTACTAGTTCATCAACATTTTTTCCGTACTTTTCAACCCAGCCCTTTTCATCTGCATTGTAAACATTTGCACTGATTAGTTTTTCCCCGCTCTTAATCTTAGCGCATACTTTGTCATGACCGTTAATCATATAATAAAATCCGCCGCATGCCACAATGTCTATCGGTTTATCAGCTTCACTATTCTGCAATCCGTCCGCGCTCTCCGAATTGATATCTTTAATACTTTTCGTAGGATAGAGCCTTTGAGGTGATAAAAATACTTCGTGCTCATGATTTTCTTCTTTTGCCTTTTCCATTATGAATTGTGCCAATTCATCAGGAGAGAGCACAGTAGAATCCACTATCAGATCATAATTATCAAAATCTGTCGTATTGACCGAATAGATTTGCGCAAATCTTGAGTCCTCCAACTGCTTTCTTTTTATTAAAGATTTTGCTGCCTCTTCCAGAGAATCATAATGCTCCTCCTGACCTCTGTCCGCCATTATCACACGGTTTGCCGCAACATGTATGTCCACCGTGACATAAACCTTAAATGATTCTTCCACAAAATGCCATGCCATACGGGAATCATATACTATGTCTTTTCCTATATTTTTGCGTGATATTTCAATTGTTTTATTATCTATCATCGCGTCATATTCATTATTAACATCATTGGACATCAGCTGATTCAGTTCCAGCGTTGTTATGCCTTTTTCCTTAGCAATCTCCCTTTGAATCGTTCCGGTTGAGTATTTCGTAAATCCGTATTTATCGCACAATAATTGTGCAACCGTACTTTTTCCGCTTCCAAGCTCTCCCGTAATTGTAATATACATCGTATTTTCCTCGCTTTCTTATCAGCAGTATTTTCCTAAAATTATATACTTTATACTATACCATACCCGCAGCATTCTTTCTATTGTTTTCATTCACCGTTTATATTCTTTATATATTTTTATTTTTCAATCTTCAAATTTTTGCTTCCGCTTATTATGAACCCGACATCATTCACCGAATCTCCCGCCGCCATGCTGCCATTGTAATCCTTGGAAGTGATATGAAGCGTTTTATCAGAAATAGTATAGTCGCCGTTCCATCCATCCGATAAGCTGAACGTATCACTAAATAAAATGTCTATTTCCCATTCGCTGCGATCCGCATCTGATGTATTCTGCAGGGTCACATCATATTGGTAGAAAAACTTCCCGTTTGATTCCCAACTATTCTTTATCCCGGCAGTATACGTTATTTCTCCGTCACTTAAAGTTACCGTTGCTTCCTGACTGATTCCTTCCGGGGTCGCTGCACTAGCAGACTCATTATCTTTATTTACTGCGCCGTTTGACTTCTTTCCATCTGTAAGCATATCATGAAGCCACTTACCTGACGCGCTTAAATCATTCTCTGTAAAACCGGATACCTTACTGCATCCGCTGTTAATAATGGCGGAAGTTTCACCCTTATTGGATAGATTCCATGCAACATAGCTGACGCCATAGGCATCCATTGTGTTTATCCACTGATTTGCCTGATTCTCATCTATGGCTCCGCTTCCACTGGCATCGCAGATTCCATATTCTGATACAAAAACCGGAAGCCCGGCGTCAATTGCAGCAGTCATGGTGTTTCTCAAAGAATCGGTATGTGTAGCGGCATAAAAATGAAGCGCGTACATGATATTATCATAATCCGTAATCGGATTATCCACCGCCTTATCTACCTCCTGTGACCAGTTCGGCGTTCCTACGATAATTACCGCATCCTTGTCATATGAACGGATAACCGGAATCACCTGCTCTGCATATGATTTTATATCGTTCCAGCTTGTTCCGCCATTTGGCTCATTGCATATTTCATACAGAACATTATTATTTCCGGCATATGTCTTTGCCATATCTTTAAAAAACTCTTTAGCTTCGTTTATATACGTGTTGGGATTATTGTCTGACAGAATATGCCAATCTATGATAACGTACATATCCAGCGCTGTTGCATACTCAACTCCTGACTTAACCAGCTTCTTAAGCGCTTCCTTGTCGCCGCCGCTGCAATATCCGCCATATTCGGCAGTATACATTGCCAGCCGGATTACGTTTACATTCCATTCCTGTTTAAACTGCCTGAAACAGTCTTCATTTACATACTCCGGAAACCATGCCAGTCCGTGTGTGCTTATTCCCTTTAACTGTATGGCGTTGCCATGACTGTCTGTAAGCTGAGTTTCTTCAACATGCAGCGCGCCCGCGGTGGACGGATATGTGGGTCCTATTGATTTGGCAGCATCATCGGGCTTAGATTCAGCAGATTCGTTAGTTGCAGTAATATTCTCAGAATCTTTTGTAGAATTAGTGTCATTAGTGTCATCGATAACATTATCATCTTTATTTTTATTGTCGGGCTTATCAGTGATAGGCTCATCACCAACTTTATTGTCAGCATTGTTTCCATCGTTGTCTTTATCATCTGTTTCAATGACACCAGTGTCATTACTTATATTATCATTTGTACTTCCAGTATTCTCACTTTGATTTTGCAACGATTGCTCATCTGCAGCCTTTCCACAGCCTTGCAGGCACACCATCGCAATCAAAACTGCTATAATGCATATTGTAAAAACTCTTTTTCTTCTCATAATGCATAAACCCTGTGCTTTATCGCTCTTTCTATGTATTTTTGTCAGATATCTTACAGATGCAGTATTTTATGCCCTGCCGCTTTTAAAAGCCTGTTCATTATCGCCTGACCTATGCCTGCCATGTCAAAAGATTCCGAGAAAATCACCGTCACGCCTTCATCATCAAATTCCCGTAGGATTCTATACAGTTCCCTTGCAACAGCCGCCTCATCTTTGCGGTCTCCCGCGCTTATGCAGACGTCTCCACAGTATTCGGCAATTGTGCCGTCAGTACCGATAACTCCCGTTTTATGCCCCTCTTTCTTCAGCCGCTGGATTTGCTCATTTATATACTCCACTACACGCCTTTCTTCTCCGTCAACAATCGTCAAATCACCCTTCGGTGCGTAATGTCTGTATTTCATTCCCGGAGCTTTTGGCGCCTCTTTGCTGTCACCGGTCATCATCGTCTCATCCTCACCAACCGACTTCAGCACTTCTTCCAGCATTTCCCTTGTAATATATCCCGGTCTGAGTATCATAGGTTCTTCTACCGTCGTATCAACTATCGTAGATTCCAGTCCTATCTCCACATCTGAGCTATCCAGAATCATCTCTATCCGCCCGGTCATGTCCTCGGCTACATATTTTGCTGAAGTCGGACTCGGTCTCCCCGAACGGTTAGCGCTTGGCGCTGCCACATAGCCGCCCGCCGCTTCAATAAATGCTTTTGCTACAGGATGTACCGGCATTCTGACTGCTACCGTATCCAAACCTCCTGTGGTTTCATATGGCACCATATCTGACTTATTAAAAATGAGAGTAAGCGGTCCGGGCCAGAAAGCCTCCGCAAGTTTAGCGGCAGACTCCGGTATTTCCTTTACAATCGGCGTCAAATCTTCCATACAGCATATATGTACTATAAGAGGATTGTCCGACGGTCTTCCTTTTGCTGCATATATCTTTTTTGAAGAAGCAGGATTCAGGGCATCACCACCCAATCCGTAGACTGTTTCTGTCGGAAATGCAACCAGACCTCCCGCTTTAATGATATCTCCCGCCTGTTGTATAACATTTGGGTCTATATTTTGTTTATCTACTTTAATGATTTGAGTATCCACAAGCTACCGGTTCCTCTTTTCTTTGCTATGATTATATCCATTGTATAAACGCCGTCTTATCTTCACTGTTATAACCGGCTCTTCTGTAAAAGTTAAGTGTACTCTCCTTCTTAGAGCCTGTGAGCAGCATTAATTTATAACAATTTTCACTCATCGCAAGTTTCTTAGCGTAATCCAGGCATTCCGTAGCCAGTCCCTGTTTACGGTATTTCTCGTCTGTAATAACATTTTCCACAAATGCATAAGGTTGCTGTCCATGCGTCAGATTCGGAATAATCACACATACGCAGGACGACACTATCTTTCCGTCTATCTCTGCTACGATTATATGATGGCCCTTATCCGCTAAAATACGTTTCCATATGCTTTCAATCTCCGGAGTCCTCTCCGGCATCGGATTATTATGCAGCTGCATATACAGTTCCATAAGACCTTCAAAGTCCGTGTCCCTAATTTCCCTAACCATAGACAACCTCTTTTCTATATTTTAATCTGCGTCCACTTCCCCTGCTTAAATCGCACGGAAGCAAACAAAAACCGCGAAACCTGATCCGCTAAAACCCCAAGCCATATGCCCACTATGCCCAAGCCAAACACATACCCTCCCAGATAGGAACCGGCAGTACGAATAAAAGTAACGCTTATGGTAGAGGCAATTGCCGTATAAAGCGTATCTCCTGCGCCTCTCAAACATCCCATATATACCACCTGACTGATTTGGAATGCAACCACAAATATGATTACCCGCATAATCCCGACTCCGATTTCAACAATATGCTCCTCTTCAAAGTAAAGAGCCATAAACGGTCTTGCCCCCAAAAAATAAATCACGGCAAGACATACGGAAATTACCCCTCCGAACATTCTGCAAATTCCGCCAAACTCCTTCGCCATTTTTTCATCATTAGCGCCAAGACTCCTTCCAATCAGCGCTACTGCTGCCGCCTGCAATCCATCTCCAAAGGAAAATGATAGTCCCATGATATTCATACCCACCTGATGGGCAGCCATGGCATCCGTCCCCTGTTTGGCAGCCATAATCGCTGTCATCATAAATCCAATCCGCATTAAGATTTGTTCAAAAAACACACTATAGCCCACATGAATCAAGCGGTACAGGGTTTTTGCCGCCGGCCATACTCTGTTTTTCCAAATATAAGGAATGCTGACAAATCCATCCGGTTTTAACACTGAAATAATACTCATCACACTGGCAACCACCGTTCCAAGAACTGTCGCCAGAGCCGCCCCCTGTATACCAAGCGCCGGAAATCCAAAATGTCCGTTTATCAGCAGATAGTTAAAAATAATATTTACGGTATTGGACGTCACATTTGTCCGCATAGTGATTTTCGTATTTCCCGCGCCACGCTGAGCCGAATTGATACCCATCTGTATACAGTTAAAAATCATACCGCCCATAATTATTCTAAAATAGGCTACTGCGCTGCTATGAGTCTCATCCGTAGAACCGCACAACCGGATAATAGGATCTGCCAGCAGCACGAACAGAATGCTCAAAATCACAGCCGCCACCACAATAAATGTAATCGCTGTACTGAGAATGCGGTTTGCTTCCTCGGCTTTTCCCTCTCCTCTTCTCCTTGCCACCAAAGCGGAAATAGCCACATTCGTTGCAAAAAACAATGACAGCCCCATAAATTTGGGCTGCGTAGTCAGTCCGACCGCCGCTACCGCATATGCCCCCAGAGAGCTTACCATCAAAGAATCCACCAGACCCGCAAACGCCACAAAAAAAGATTCCACAATAGACGGCCATGCCATCTGAAAAGTAATGCGTATATTTTCACGACTGTGTTTCGGTTGTTTCTTAAGTTGTTTTTCCTGTGCTTCCATTTTCAACACCAAACCTGTCTGCAATCTGCACATAACTGTTTTCACATATTATAAAAAATATATCACACAATGCTTCAAAAATCATCTGTTTTCTAAGTGGAATTTCCGCTTTTCGGACTCCTCCCTAAATAATTTACATATGTCGAATTTTGTAACAAAAAATAAAAAC
>JAIDPH010000288.1 GCA_029062885.1 Lachnospiraceae bacterium | reverse complement strand
GTTGTAATGTATTCAATTTGTCCTGATTGAGAAATCAAACGCTGGCTTTCATTCGAATCCTCGGTATAAAATTTCTGTATTTCTTCCACAGCCATAACCTCTTTAATTCCTGAAATGAAGTTTCCAAAACGTAGTTGTACAATATAGACATATCATACATATCCATAAACCCCTCTAACCGAAACTTCCCCCGCATAAACCTGTACGATATCGCCATTATCTTTTTCCACCAGCAGCTCTCCCGATGAATTGATTCCTCTGGCAATTCCGGAATACTCTCCTTTAGGGTCCAATACCCTGACTTCCGCATCAAGATTCAGCAGTCGCTTATCATAAGCTTCCATAAGTCCGCTTAAATCAAGTGTACTGACAAACATGTCATAATTTTTCTCAAAATGAAATAATACCCTTTCTATCAATGCTGCTCTGGATATATGCGCACCGGATTCAATTTTCAGGGAAGTCGCTGTCTGTCTGATTTCTTCCGGGAATTCTTCCGGACTGCCATTGTTCGTATTAATCCCAACGCCAATTACCACGTGCTGAATATAATCCGATTCCACATTCATTTCTGTCAGAATACCGCAGACTTTCTTTGCATTTACCACGACATCATTAGGCCACTTAATACCTGCCTGCAATCCGGTAGTTTCTGCAATCGCATCCGCTACGCTAAGCGCCATGACCAGGGTCAGCATTGAAGCCTTATCCGGGGCAAAATCCGGTTTTAACATAATCGTCATATAGATGGCACTTCCAGGCGGGGACTGCCACATTCTGCCCCTTCTGCCCCTCCCCGCCGTCTGCATATTGGCTATGACTGTGGTTCCATGTGGCGCACCTTCCTCTGCACATTTTTTCGCATCAATATTGGTAGAGCCGGTTTCGTCAAAATAATACAATTTCTGCCCTGCCCATTTAGTCGTCAGTCTGCTCGCAATCTCACTTGATGAAAGTATGTCAGGGCTTGCAGACAGGCGGTAACCTCTGCGGGAAACAGACTCTATCTGATAACCCTCTTCCTTTAGCTGGTTGATCACTTTCCATACAGCAGTTCTGGAAACGCCAAGCTTTTCGCATATCTGCTGCCCCGATACAAAGTCTGCACTGTTACGCAGCAGTGCAAGAATGTTTGATTTATCTGTTTTCATATGGTTACTTTAACCTCCATGCCGCCTGTATTCGGGCACAGTCCCACATAACTTACTTATTATCCGGCAGACCGAGTGTTGCTGCCATCACAGCTTTAATCGTATGCATACGATTCTCTGCTTCATCAAATACGATAGACTGAGACGACTCAAACACTTCGTCTGTCACTTCCATTTCACTGATACCGAATTTTTCACTGATTTCTTTACCAATCTTGGTTTTTAAATCGTGAAATGCCGGCAGGCAGTGCATGAACACCGCTGTTTTCCCTGCATTTCCCATGACCTTACTGTTTACCTGATAGGGCTTAAGATCTCCTATTCGTTCTGACCATACTTCATCAGGCTCACCCATGGATACCCATACATCCGTATAAATAACATCTGCGCCTTTAGTTCCTTCCTCTACGCTTTCTGTCATGCGGATGCTGCCCCCGGTAGATTCTGCAATTTTTTCACACTCCGTTATCAGCTCAGATGCGGGAAAATATTTTCTATTTGTACATGCAGTAAAATGCATTCCCATTTTTGCACAGGCTACCATCAGGGAATTACCCATGTTATAACGTGCATCTCCCATATATGTGAACCGAATTCCCTGTAAATGCCCAAAATGCTCCCTTATTGTCAGCAAATCAGCCAACATCTGAGTCGGATGGAATTCATTGGTCAATCCATTCCATACCGGCACTCCCGAATATTTTGCAAGCTCGTCCACAATCTCCTGTCCATAACCACGATATTCTATACCATCATACATACGCCCCAATACTCTAGCCGTATCTGCAATGCTTTCCTTTTTTCCTATCTGTGAGCCGGAGGAGTCAAGATATGTAGTTCCCAGTCCCAAATCATGCGCCGCCACTTCAAAAGAACATCTCGTTCTTGTACTTGTTTTTTCAAAAATCAGAGCAACATTTTTCCCACGATAATAATCCGTAAGAATTCCTTTTTTCTTTTTATCTTTAAAATCCGCCGCCACGTCCAGCAGATATGTTATCTCTTCGGGAGTAAAATCCAGAAGCTTTAAAAAATTACGACCACGTAAATTCATACACGCACTTCCTTTCTATATAACCTTTACTAATCTCAATAGGACGGTCCTAAAGAACCGCCCTATTTCTAATTTTTAGAACTCTCTATTTTTTTGCCTTTTTATTGCCTTTTACTGCAATACTTCCTTAACAGATGCCGCAAGTCCTGCCAGTCCCTGAATCTCGGAAGGAATAATAATCTTTGTAGCCTTTCCGTCAGCCGCTTTCTCAAATGCCTCAAGGCTCTTTATCTTAAGAACTGCGTCATCAGCGCCTGCTTCACGAACCATACGGATACCGTCTGCTGTAGCCTGCTGAATCTTTAAGATAGCAGCTGCTTCACCTTCTGCTTCACGGATCATCTTCTCTTTCTGAGCTTCTGCACGAAGGATTGCCGACTGCTTCTCTGCTTCCGCTTCCAGAATAAGTGATTCCTTTTTACCCTCTGCAACCAGGACGGTTGATTTCTTCTCACCTTCTGCACGAAGAATAGCTTCACGACGTTCACGCTCTGCCTTCATCTGTTTCTCCATTGCATCCTGAATCGCTGCCGGGGGAATGATATTCTTAAGCTCGACTCTGTTTACCTTAATACCCCATGGGTCTGTTGCAATGTCAAGAGAAGCTCTCATCTTAGTATTGATGATTTCTCTGGAGGTAAGAGTCTGGTCAAGTTCCATCTCACCGATAATATTTCTAAGTGTGGTAGCTGTCAGGTTTTCAATCGCCATGATCGGATTTTCCACACCATATGCAAACAGCTTAGGGTCTGTAATCTGATAGAATACAACTGTATCAATCCTCATAGTTACGTTATCCTTGGTAATAACCGGCTGTGGTGCAAAGTCTACAACCTGTTCTTTCAAAACAACCCTTTTTGCTACTTTATCAACTACAGGCATTATAACATGAAATCCTACCGGCAGAGTCTGCTGATAAGCTCCCAGACGCTCAACAACATAAGCATATGCCTGAGGTACAATCTTAATACATGATGCAAAAATCATAACAATAATCAAAACAAGTACTACAAAAACGCCCACTCCTAAACCTAACATTTTTATCCCTCTCTTCTTTCTTCTACGATTAGTTTTACTCCGTCAACTCCCAGTATCGTAACGACCGCTCCTACCGGCAGCACAACATTATTGTAGCTGCTTCTTGCAGACCACTCCATACCGCCCGTATTCACCTGTCCGACACCTTCGAGATTATTGATTTCGCTTATAACGATTGCCTGCCTGCCAACCATGCTTTCAATATTGGTCCTGACCCTGTCACGGTTAAAATACTTGACGGCAACCGGTCGTGTAAAATATAGCAGAACCGCAGACACTGCCAAAAACGCAAAAATCTGCAGGGAAACCGGCAATCCCGGTATTGATATTAATGCTGCGACTAATGCTCCACCGGCAAACCATATCGTCGTAAGACCCATCGTAAACAGTTCAATTACAACCAATATGACCAGAACAGCAAGCCAAAACACCGTCATATTAATCGGCATATACACTGGCATAATCTTTCACCCCTTCCCTCATATATTCTACTATATTATTTTAATAG